>NZ_JBSFRU010000357.1:0-6302 GCF_053589395.1 Nocardia sp. NPDC003345 | reverse complement strand
GCCTTGGCGTGTGGGGTCACGTTCTTGCCTTGGCGTGTGGGGTCACGTTCTTGCCTTGGCGTGTGGGGTCACGTTCTTGCCTTGGCGTGTGAGGTCACCTCCTCGCCTAGGCGTGTGAGGCCACCTCCTCACCTAGGCGGACGAGATCACCTCCTCACCCACATGAGCGAGGCCACCTCCCGACGCCCTCGAAGGGTCCGGCCCGCGACGCTCAGGGGGCCGAACCTCGCGCGGCGGAGCCGCGCCAATAAACTCAGCGGATGCGAGTGGCTGTCGTCGCCGGTCCCGATCCGGGTCATGCGTTTCCCGCTATCGCGCTGTGCCTGCGGTTTCTGGAGGCCGGTGATGAGCCGGTCCTGTTCACCGGGCCCCGCTGGTTCGATGCCGCGCGGGGCGCGGGAATCGGGGTGCGCCGGTTGAAGGGGTTGGCGCCGCGGCCGATGGACGACGATGCCGATGCCGGGGCGCGGATTCATCAGCGCGCGGCCTATATCTCGACCGAGATCCTGCCCGAGCTCGGCGCCATGTTGCCGGAACTGGTTGTCTCCGATGTGCTCACCGCCGGTGGTGGGATGGCCGCGGAACGGTTGCGGGTGCCGTGGGTGGAGCTGTCTCCGCATCCGCTCTACCTGCCGTCGAAGGGACTGCCGCCCATCGGGAGCGGGCTGGCGCCGGGGATCGGGATGCGGGGCCGGGTGCGGGATTCGGTGTTGCGTACGTTCACGGCGCGTGCGGTGCGCGCGGGGGAGCGTCAGCGTGAGATGGCGCGGGTGGGGGTGGGGTTGCCCGCGGCCGATCCGGGCCCGGCGGCCCGCCTCGTCGCGACCTTGCCCGCGTTGGAGGTGGAGCGCCCGGACTGGCCGGTGGAGGCGGAGCTCGTCGGGCCGTTGCTGTGGGAGCCCACCGATCGGCGGCTGGAGTTGCCGCCCGGTGACGGGCCGCTGGTGATGGTGGCGCCGTCGACGGCGCATACCGGTGTCGCGGGGATGGCCGAAACGGTGTTGTCGGCGCTGGAGGGTGCCGGGGTCCGGGTAGCGGTCTCGATGCTCGACGACCCGCCGCGTCCGCTGCCGGACTGGGCGACCGCGGGGCTCGGTCGTCAGGATGAACTGCTGCGGCACGCCGCCGTGGTGGTCGGTGGGGGCGGGCACGGCCTGCTGGCGAAATCGTTGTCGGCGGGGGTGCCGGTGGTGACTGTGCCGGGCGGCGGCGATCAGTGGGAACTGGCCAATAGAGCCGCTCGTCAGGGATCGTCGCTGCTGGTCCGTCCGTTGACGGCGGAGGCGGTGCGCGCGGCGGTCTTGCGGATACTGGACGAACCGGGCTTCACCGCGGCGGCGCGGTCCGCGGCGACCGGTGTGGCGGATGCGGCCGACCCGGTGGCGATCTGCCATCGTGTGCTGGACGGTGTGCGCGCGCACTGACCGCGCCGCTGCCGCTCGCGCCGGGGCGGGTATCTTGTGCACGGTGCGGTTGACGGAATTCCAGGAACTCTTGCACACCGAATTCGGCGTGGCCCGGGGCGATACTCTGCTCAGTGATCACGTCATCCTCGCCCTCGACAGCCGGACCGGTGCTGCCGCGATCGAAGCCGGAGTCGATCCCCGTGAGGTCTGGCGCGCGCTGTGCGCCGAATTCGATGTCCCGCGTGCGCGGTGGTGACCGGAGCGGGATCGGATCAGCTTCTGCGCGCCTGGTGGCGTGCGGCCTTGGCGCGGTTGCCGCAGGTGGCCATCGAATGCCAGCGGCGGGTGCCGTTCTTGGATGTGTCGTAGAAGAACAGGATGCAGTCCGGATGCGCGCAGCGGCGGATCCGGGTGGGCGCTTCGGCGAGCAGTGTGAGCAGGTTGTCGGCGGCCAGCCAGCCGGGCAGCCGGGCCGGGTCGTCGACCTCGGGTGAATCGAGGGGGCCGGTGTCGGTGAGGCGCCGCCGGATCCGGCCGTGGTCGAGTACCTCGTTCAGGGCGTCGTAGGTTCCGTGGATGACGGTGTCGTAGATCGCGGTGCGGGCCGCCAGGGTGAATTCGAGTGCGCGTTCGTCGGCGGGGGCCTGCTCGGACAGTCCGGCGGAGTCCAGCCAGATTCTCAGCCCGGGTACATCGCTGAGCAGGTCTCGGGGGCCGTGCTCCATCCACCGCGTGTTCAGCAGGTCCAATGCCGGCGGTTCACCGAGGTGGGGGCGTGGATCGAGCATGCCTGAGGGTAACGGTCTCCTTTCCGGGTGGGAGTCGGCTCCACCAGTGTAACTGTCTAAATCGATTTCAACGGTTGACGTTGAGGGTTCGGCGTCCTACGGTTCTAACCGTTGATAAGAATTTCAACGGTTACTACTCAGGAGGTCGACCATGACCGCAGTTCTTGCCCCGCGTCTCGCCACCGGGCATATCGGATTGAACGTCTCCGAACTGGACCGCTCGCTGACCTTCTACCGCGATGTCCTGGGTTTCGAGCAACTCGCGGCCGGTACCGACGCCGACCGGCGGTGGGCTTTTCTCGGAATCGACGGCGCGCTGACACTGACGCTGTGGCAGCAGAGTGCGGGAGAGTTTCCGGTGGATCGGCCCGGGCTGCACCATCTCTCGTTCCAGGTGCCCTCGCTCGATCAGGTCCGCCGAGTAGAGGCGGCATTGACCGCGCGGGCGGTCACCTTCCTCTACGACGGCGTGGTCGCGCACGGTGAAGGGGCGGGTTCCGGCGGTATCTTCTTCACCGATCCCGACGGAATCAGGCTCGAGGTGTACGCGCCCGCGGGCGCCGAGTCCGCGCCCGCACCCAGTGGCGCGGCCCCGGCCTGCGGGTTCTTCTGAGCGATCGGGTCGATTCGCGATGAGTGTCTTTCATCCGGGAGAACGTGCGGTGCAGCGGCGGGCGGGGCAGCGTGAGATCGCCGAGCGGGTCGGGCGCACCATTCACACCGTGGTGCCCGATGCCGCCGCGCATTTTCTGGCCGGACAGCCGATGGTGGTACTCGCCGCGGCCGATGATTCGGGCCGGCCGTGGGTCACCCGGCTGACCGGGCCTCCGGGATTCCTCCGGGTGCCCGACTCCCGCACGATCGAGATCGCGGCGGTCCCCGAGGTGGGAGATCCGCTTGCGGCGGCCACGCCGCGGCAACTGGGACTGCTCGCGATCGAACCCGGGCGCCGCCGGCGGATGCGTGCCAATGGCGCGGTGCGGCGGGTCGGCGGCCGGCTGCGGATCACCGTGGACCAAGTCTACTCGAACTGTCCGAAATACATCGCGCGCCGGTATGTGGTCGGCCCGGAGATAACGGTCTCCCCGGATATGCGGGTGCGGTCCGGTGCCGCGCTGAGTCCCCGCCAGCAGCGCGCGGTCGCGGCGGCCGATGCCTTCTTCGTGGGGAGTGTGGACGCGGAAGGCCGGGCCGACGCTTCACACCGTGGCGGAAATCCGGGCTTTCTGCAGGTGCGTTCGCCCTCGAGGTTGTACTGGCCGGAATACCGGGGCAATTCGATGTTCATGACGCTCGGCAACATCGCGGTCGAGCCCCGCTGCGGTCTCCTCGTTCCGGACTGGGAGACCGGCGGCATGCTGCAGCTCACCGGCAGGGCCGCCGCGGTGTGGCACGGAGGTGACGGCTCCGGCTCGGCCGATTCCGCCCGGCCCGGTGGCGTGGAGTTCAGCGTCGACGCGGTGGTCGAACATCCGGCCGGTCCGCTGCGCTGGACTTCTCCGGAGCTGTCGCCCGCGAACCCTTGAATCGATTCATCCACGAGAGGAACGTCCATGCGACCACCCCTGCCCCCGTTCGACGCCGAGACCGCCGCGGTAAAGGTGCGTGCGGCCGAGAATGCCTGGAACACCCGCGACCCGGAGCTCGTCGCCGCGGCCTATACCGCCGATTCCGTCTGGCGGAACCGGGACGAATACTTCACCGGACGGCGTGCCATCGTCGAGTTCCTGACGCGGAAATGGGCGAAGGAGAACGGCTATGCCCTGCGCAAGGAGTTGTGGGCGTACTCCGGTTCCCGTATCGCCGTGCGATTTCAATACGAGTGGTACGACGAGGCCGGGCAGTGGTGGCGCAGCTATGGGAACGAGCAGTGGGAGTTCACCCCGGACGGTCTGATGGCGCGCCGGGAGGCGAGTATCGACGATGTCCCGATCGCGGCCGCGCAGCGGCGGATCCACGGCACCCGCCCGGAAGGGGACGAGACCGGATTGCCGCAGTGGTGATCAGGTCGTGGGCCCGTGTGACGACGCGCGGGCGCGTGGCTTGACTCGAACATCTGTTCGTCTAGGCTGAGGCCCGAACTTGTCGGTGCCGCCCTCTACTGTGGGCGCCAACCACACCAACCACCACCCGGTGAAAAGGGGAGACACAATGGCGCCACAGCCCTACGACCGTGACAAGGCCCTCGAGCTCGCGCTCGCGCAGGTCGAGAAGAGTTTCGGCAAGGGTGCGGTGATGCGCCTCGGGGAAGAGGCCCGCCAGCCGGTATCGGTGATCCCGACCGGTTCCATCGCCCTCGATGTCGCCCTGGGTATCGGCGGTCTGCCCCGCGGGCGGATCGTGGAGGTCTACGGCCCGGAATCCTCGGGTAAGACCACCGTGGCGCTGCACGCGGTCGCCAACGCGCAGGCCCTGGGTGGCGTGGCCGCGTTCATCGACGCCGAGCACGCCCTCGATCCCGATTACGCCGCCAAACTCGGTGTCGATACCGACGCCCTGCTGGTCTCCCAGCCGGATACCGGTGAGCAGGCCCTGGAGATCGCCGATATGCTCGTGCGCTCCGGCGCCATCGACATCATCGTCATCGACTCGGTCGCCGCCCTGGTGCCCCGTGCCGAGATCGAGGGCGAGATGGGCGACAGCCATGTCGGTTTGCAGGCCCGGTTGATGAGCCAGGCGCTGCGTAAGATGACCAGCGCCCTGAACAATTCCGGCACCACCGCGATCTTCATCAACCAGCTGCGCGAGAAGATCGGTGTCATGTTCGGTTCTCCCGAGACCACCACCGGCGGTAAGGCGCTGAAGTTCTACGCGTCCGTGCGGCTGGATGTGCGCCGGATCGAGACGCTGAAGGACGGCAGCGACGCCGTGGGCAACCGGACCCGGGTCAAGGTGGTGAAGAACAAGGTTTCGCCGCCGTTCAAACAGGCCGAATTCGATATTCTCTACGGCCACGGCATCTCCAAGGAGGGGTCGCTGATCGATATGGGTGTGGAGCACGGGTTCATCCGGAAATCCGGCTCTTGGTACACCTATGAGGGCGATCAGCTCGGGCAGGGCAAGGAGAACGCGCGCAAGTTCCTGCTCGAGAACACCGATATCCGGGACGAGGTCGAGAAGAAGATCAAGGAGAAGCTGGGGATCGGCGCGGATGTGACCGCGACGGAGGAGACCCCGGCCGATTTCTGACGCGATGGACGAACGAGACGCAACCCGCTCGGGCGACCCCGATCCGGTGGCACATATGCGGCGGCGTCTCGAGGAACTCCTGGCCGCCGGTGGGAGAGTTACCGGTACCGCCCGGGGTACCCGGCCGGAGGGGTCCGATCCGCAGCGGACCCCTCCGGCCGGCGCCCGGGAACCGGATGTCGTACCGGAGAGCGGGCGGTCCCGCCGGGCGCGGCGCGGTACCCACGGCCGGGACGAGGACGAACCGGGTGGGACCGTCGAGCAGGCGAAGGAGGCCTGCCTGCGATTGCTCGCAGTCCGGGC
This sequence comes from Nocardia sp. NPDC003345, assembly GCF_053589395.1. Classification (NCBI taxonomy): domain Bacteria; kingdom Bacillati; phylum Actinomycetota; class Actinomycetes; order Mycobacteriales; family Nocardiaceae; genus Nocardia; species Nocardia sp. NPDC003345. The sequence goes on along the minus strand of NZ_JBSFRU010000357.1, from coordinate 616 downwards.
GCGCAGCCGGGCCGAACTGGCCCGGCGCCTGGCCACGAAAGGCTATTCGGAGCCGGTGGCCGAGACCGCGCTCGAACGATTGACCGAAGTAGGGCTGATCGACGACGCCGACTTCGCCCGGCAGTGGGTGCGGGAACGGCACGGCTTCTCCGGTAAGGGAAAGCGCGCGCTGGCCCAGGAACTGCGCCGCAAGGGCGTCGCCGCCGAAGATGCCGAGTCCGCGCTGGAAACCGTGACCGCGGACGATGAATACGACCGCGCCGTCGAGCTGGTACGCCGCAAGCTGCGAACCCTGCCCGCGGATCTGGACCGGGAGAAGGCGCTGCGCCGGCTGGTCGGTATGCTCGCCCGCCGCGGCTACGGCCACCAGGTGGCGTATTCGGTGGTCAAGGCCGAATGGGACGCCGCGAATCCCGGGGCCGTCGCCGACGAACCCCCGCCGGTCGACTGACCCCGGCCGGCCTCGTCGTGGCCGGCCGGATGGCACGGCGGCCGGGGCCGAAGTCCGGGCGGTGCCGGAATATCGCGGTGGCCCGGAGCATCAAGCCTGATCTTCGACGGGGTCTTCGATCGGTTCCCGGCGCTGCGCATCGTCTTCGTGGAGCATGCCTTCACC
>NZ_JBSFRU010000356.1:0-6328 GCF_053589395.1 Nocardia sp. NPDC003345 | reverse complement strand
GAGTCTCGAGCGCTGACAGCAGACGCTTAGAGGGCCGAACCCCGCGCGCCGGAGGCGCGCCAAAAAACACACCCTCAGTTGGGCGGATCGGGTAGGACCCGAAGATGCCCCCGCCGCCCCGTACGAGTGGGCCGTGGAGGTGGAGTGTGTTCCCGGTACCCCCGCTGTTCGGGTTCGGGGGGCCGGCGCCGTAGCCCGGCTTCCCGGACCGCTTCGGCGAGCGCGGTGAGATCGTCGTCGTCGGGGCTGGTGGCGAATCCGCCTTCGTGCCGGACCATGTCCCAGCCTTTGGGGGCGGTGATCCGGGAGGCGTGGGTTGCGCAGAGGTCCCAGGAGTGGGGTTCGGCGACCGTCGCCAGGGGGCCCACCACGGCGGTGGAGTCCGAGTAGACATACGTGAGCGTCGCGACGGCCGGATTCTTGCAGCCTGGTCGGCAGCAACGACGCATGGAGATCACGAAGTCGAGAGTAACCCGACGGACAGTCCGGGGTGGAGTAGACACGCTCATGTATGTGAGTAGCGTCCATCACCCGAAGGCGGGCAAGGTAACCCGTCTACTCTGGTTCGGGGTCGATGATGTCGGGGTCGACTCCCAGGTAGGTGGCGATCTGCTGGACCAGTACCTCGCGTAACAGTTCCACGAGGTCGTCGGGATCGCCCGCGCGTAGTTCGAGGGGTTTGCGGAACAGGACCACCCGGGCGCGGATGGGTGTGCCGTGCCGGTCGACGCCGGCGGGGATGAGCCGGGACAGTGGAACCGGCCCGTCGGCGACCACCTCGTCCGGCCAGGTGACCGTATCGGGGTGGAGGGGGCGGATTTTCGGGACATCGTCGACGGCGATATCCAATTTGGTGAGCCGGTCGTGCCAGCGGGTGTCCAGTGGGGCGAACGCCTCGAGGACCAGGCGGTCGAATTTCTGGCCGCGGGTGCGCCAAGCGGGGACGGTGGGAGGCAGCATCGGCCCGCGCACGCCACGGCCGCGACGGCCGACCGACCGGGCGGTCGGTGGTCTGCGGTTGCGGGATCGTGCCATGACCGCCAATTTAGTCAGTGATCGCCGACCGCGACGGCCCGCCCCGGCCACGTGCTCCGGGGCGCACCGACGCGAGCGGTGTCGTCAGCCGATACCGCGCTTGAGGCGCCGGCGCTCCCGCTCCGACAGGCCGCCCCAGATACCGAAGCGCTCATCGTGTGCGAGCGCGTATTCCAGGCACTCGTCGCGGACCTCGCAGCCCATGCAGATTCTCTTGGCTTCGCGAGTGGATCCGCCCTTTTCCGGAAAGAAGGCTTCCGGGTCGGTCTCCGCGCACAGTGCGCGTTCTTGCCACTGTTCTTCGATGGAGTCGAACATCTCGTCGAAACCCGTCACGATCAAGCTGAGCCGGGGCGTCGATTCTCGCTCGCTCCGATCGCGATCGGTCCAGCCGTTATCGGCAGCGGCGCCTCGTGCTGCGCCTGCCGTGGAATCGGTTCGCGATACACCCACCGGAATGCCGGCCGGGGCCAGTTCTTCGGCCATCGCTCCGCCTCCTCACTGTGTGTTAGCGCAGAATGATTTCTTTCCGTCGATCCACACGCATACCGACGGCCAAACTCCGCGACGTTGTCTCGCGGACTTCCCCGAGCCGCCATTCCTGTTCGAACATCCGTTCGAATTTCCGTGCGCGCCTTGTGCTTCCCGCGCGACCCGGAATGACATGTCTGTGATTAGACACGCCGCCGGTGCCGATGGTCAAGCCACCGTCACTATTCCGTTACTATCCCGCGCGGCATTCCGAGTCGATCTTGTGACCCGAATAGCAAATGAGCGGCAAATATAGCCGAACGCGCACTATTTCCCGGGCGGCATAGTGTGTACAGATGTGACTTCACAACAAGCGGACATCGGAGCTGCCAATGGTCCCCGTATCGCCGTCCTGGTCGGCGGAGTGGGTGGCGCGCGGTTCCTGCTGGGCGTCCGGGAGCTGCTGCCCGAAGCGCGGGTTTCCGCCGTCGTCAATGTGGGCGACGACGTCTGGATGCATGGGCTTAGAATCTGCCCCGACCTCGATACCTGCATGTATACGCTCGGCGGTGGAATTGATCCGGAGCGCGGCTGGGGGCGGCTGGGGGAAACCTGGCACGCGAAGGAGGAGTTGGCGAAATACCATGCCCAGCCGGACTGGTTCGGACTGGGGGATCGGGATATCGCCACACATCTCGTTCGTACCGAAATGTTGCGCGCCGGGTATCCGCTCTCGGCAGTTACCGAAGCGCTCTGCAATCGATGGCAACCGGGTGTGGAACTCCTCCCGGCAACCGACGATCGCTGCGAAACGCATGTTGTTATCAGTGATCCCGACAACCCCAGCGAACGCCGCGCGATCCATTTCCAGGAGTGGTGGGTTCGGTACCGCGCGGACGTCCGAACTCACGGATTCGCCACAATCGGGGCGGATGAGGCCAAACCGGCACCTAATGTGATTGAACTCATAAACGATGCAGATGTGGTATTACTCGCGCCGTCGAACCCCGTCGTGAGCGTGGGTTCCATCCTCGCGGTACCCGGAATCCGGGGTGCGTTGCGCACTACCGATGCACCGGTGATCGGGATTTCCCCGGTGATCGACGGCAAGCCGCTGCGCGGTATGGCCGACGAGTGCCTGTCCGTGATCGGCGTCGAGACCACGGCCGAGGCGGTCGGCCGGCACTACGGATCCCGTTCGGCCACAGGCATTCTCGACGGTTGGCTGATCCACACCACCGATACCGCCGAGGTGCCCGGCGTGGAGGTGCGCAGTGTGCCGCTACTGATGACCGATCCGCCGACCACCGCCGAAATGGTGCGTGCGGCACTGGAACTGGCGGGAGTGAAACCGTGACCGAGTCCTACGCACCCCCGGTGATCCCGGATCACGCCGCGGCGCAACTGCGGATCCTGCCCATCACCGGGCTGCCGGAATTCCGTCCCGGCGACGACCTGGCCGAGCAGATCGCCGCCCGGGCGCCCTGGCTCGAGGACGGCGATATCCTCGTCGTCACCAGCAAGATCGTCGCCAAGGCCGAGGGCCGGATAGTGCCCGCGCCAACCGATCCGGAGGAGCGCGACACCGCGCGGCGGCGGTTGGTGGAACAGGAATCGGTGCGGGTGGTGGCGCGGCGCGGGCGCACTCTGATCACCGAGAACCGGCTCGGCATCGTGCAGGCGGCCTCCGGCGTGGACGGGTCGAATGTGGAGCGCGACGAACTGGTCCTGCTCCCGGCCGATCCGGACGGCAGCGCGAAGGGGCTGCGTTCGGCGCTGGCCACCCGGCTGGGGGTGAATATCGCGGTGGTGGTCACCGACACCATGGGCCGCGCGTGGCGCAACGGGCAGACCGATGTCGCGATCGGATCGGCGGGATTGCGTGTGCTGCACGATTATTCGGGCACCGTGGATGGACAGGGCAACGAACTCCAGGTCACCCAGGTCGCCGTCGCCGACGAACTCGCGGCGGCCGCGGATCTGGTCAAGGGAAAACTGGGCGGGGTGCCGATCGCGGTGGTGCGCGGGCTCACGTTCACCGATGACGGCTCGACCGCGGCCGACCTGGTGCGCGCGGGCACCGACGATCTCTTCTGGCTCGGCACCGCCGAGGCGCTGCAGCGTGGCCGGGGCGAGGCGGTGCTGATGCGGCGTTCGGTTCGCGCCTTCGCGGATGCCCCGGTGGACCCGGAGCGGATCCGCGCGGCGACGGCCGTGGCGCTCACCGCGCCGGCGCCGCATCACACGCGGCCGGTGCGTTTCGTGTGGCTGCGCGACCGGGCCCGGCGGGACCGGCTGCTCACCGCGATGTCGGATGCCTGGCGCGCCGACCTCACCCGCGACGGGCTGGATCCGGACCGGATACGCCGCCGCGTGGAGCGCGGGCGGATCCTCTTCGACGCCCCCGAGGTGATCATCCCGTTCTGCGTGCCCGACGGCGCCCACGACTATCCCGACGAACGGCGCCGTGCCGCCGAGCGGACCATGTTCACCGTCGCGGTGGGAGCGGCGGTCCAGGGGTTGCTGGTGGCTCTTGCCGCCGAGGGGCTGGGCAGTTGCTGGATCGGATCGACGATCTTCGCCCCGGAGGTCACCCGGGAGGTGCTCGGGCTCGACGACGACTGGACTCCACTGGGGGCCGTCGCCATCGGGCATCCGCTCGACGAACTCACCCCCCGCGACCCGCGCGACCCCGACTCCGGCCTGGTGGAGCTGTGAGCGCCCGATCGCTGCACGAATCGGCGACCGGGCTGCTCACCGGCTGGAAACCCGAGACCGGGCCCGAGTCCTCGCTGCGGGAGGCGATGCTGGCCTTCCTCGGATCGGCGCCGCGCGGTTGCCTGCGGGAGCACGCCCCCGGGCATATCACCGCCTCGGCGGTGGTGTTCTCCGCGGACGGCCGTGACGTGCTGCTCACCCTGCACCCCCGGGTGGGCCGCTGGATCCAGCTCGGCGGGCACTGCGAAGAGAGCGACGAGACGGTGGCCGACGCCGCCCTGCGGGAGGCCACCGAGGAGTCGGGTATCCCCGGCCTGCGCGCGGAAGCGGGGCTCTACGCCGCCCAGGCCCACCCGATCACCTGTTCGCTGGGCGTCCCGACCCGGCATCTGGACCTGCTGTTCCGTTTCACCGCGCCGCCCGGTGCGGTCCCGGTACGCAGCGCCGAATCGACCGATCTGCGGTGGTGGCCGGTGGACGCCCTGCCGGCCGACTCCGATGTGCTGATCCGCTGACCGACGTCACTGCCCGGCCGTCCGCGGTCGAGCGGTGACCCGGACCGGTTCGACCGGGGCCGCAGGTCACGCCTTGGTCAACAACATGCGTCAAGGGCGATCCGATCTCTTGCAAAGCCATAAACCTCGCTGCTCGAGGGCGTTCCCGCGCCTACCGTCGGTACCAGTGGAAAACACCGCTGCGTCAGGAAGCGCGACGGCAGGGATCCCTGCCGGGCCCTAACTAGAAGCGAGACAGCGATGTCTGCCGACACCTCCGAATCGGCTCCGCCCCGACCATGGCGGGACCCCAAGCGTTACCTGTGGCTGTGGGGGCTGTTCGCACCCACCGGCCTGTTCACCGTCGGGGTGCCGCTGGTCTGGGTGGCCGGCCTGTCCGGCTGGCACGATCTCGTCCGCATCGCGTTCTGGCTCGGGCCGCTCCTGGTGTACCTGGTGATTCCGCTCGCCGATCTGGCCTTCGGCTCCGACAGCTCGAATCCGCCCGACGAGGTCTTGGAGGCACTGGAGAACGACCGGTACTACCGCTATCTGACGTATCTGTACCTGCCCTGCCAGTACGCCACGCTGATAACGGCGTGCTATCTGATCACCGCCGACAACCTCTTGCTGCCCGGTATAGACGGTGAGCTGCATCTGTTCGACAAGATCGGGCTGGCTCTGACAGTCGGGGTGATCGGCGGCATCGGTATCAATACCGCCCACGAACTCGGGCACAAGAAGGTCGGTATGGAGCGCAGGCTGTCCAGGATCGCGCTGGCGCAGACCGGGTACGGACACTTCTACATCGAGCACAACCGCGGCCATCATGTGCGGGTGGCCACCCCCGAGGATCCGGCCAGTGCCCGGCTGGGCGAAAGCTTCTGGGCATTCCTGCCGCGTTCGGTGCGCGGGGGAGTGCGCTCGGCCTGGGAGCTGGAGCGCACCCGGTTGCAGCGGCTGGGCCGTGGTGCGTGGAGCCCGCGCAACGACGTTCTCACGGCCTGGCTGCTGACCGCCGCCCTGTTCGCCGCTCTGGTCGCGGTGTTCGGGCCCGCCCTGCTGCCCTATCTGGCACTACAGGCGGTGATGGGGTTCGGCCTGCTGGAGGCGGTGAACTATCTGGAGCACTACGGCCTCGCCCGCGAACGCACCACCTCCGGCCGGTACGAGCGTCCCGGCCCGAGGCACAGCTGGAACAGCGACCATCTGATCACCAATATCTTCCTCTATCACCTGCAGCGGCACAGCGATCACCACACCCATCCCACCCGCCGCTATCAGACCCTGCGCAGCCGAGAGGAGGCGCCCGCGCTGCCCGCGGGCTACGCCGGCATGATCCTGCTCGCCTATGTCCCGCCGCTGTGGCGGCGGGTTATGGACAGACGCGTCCTCGCGCACTACGACGGCGATATCTCCCGCGCCAATATCCATCCCCGCGCGCGGCAACGGGTGCTGACGCGATACGGGGTGGGCGCACACCAGGACGGCGTGGTCGCGCGGGAGGCGGTGTGATGAGGGCGTATCGCTGTCCGGTCTGCCGATACGTCTATGACGAGTCGACGGGCGCGCCACGCGAGGGGTTTCCGCCGGGGACACCCTGGTCGGCG
>NZ_JBSFRU010000355.1:0-6370 GCF_053589395.1 Nocardia sp. NPDC003345 | reverse complement strand
CTGCCGGCGCTGCGTGCCAGGCTGTGGAATGCCGAGGCCATGGCCGAGAACCGTTCGGCGTCGGCGCGATCGAGCCGGGACGAATATCCCATCAGCAGGCCGTCCGTGGACAGCAGTACCGCCGATTCGGCATCCGGGAGCCCGCCGACCAATTCCTCCAGAAGCCAGCTGAGATCGGTGCGATTGGGAGTGGTCATCGGTCACCTTCCCGTCGGGTGCGGTGGTTGGGGTGGGAGCCGTTCGGCGTGCGGCCGGAGCGGCTGCCGCGCGATATCGCGGACATCCGGTTACGTGCCTGGTCGGGGGTGCGGGGCCGGGCTTCGGTGACGGGCGGGAAGGTCCCGGTGTCCGGATCGGCCGGTTTCCGGCTCCGGCGGGGCAGCGGCGGTTTCCCGCCCTGCCCCGGCTCCTCGTCGCGGTGAGACCACTGCTGCGGCTGCTCGAAGGCGTCGAAGCGCGGGTCGCGGGAGTTGTGGGACATGGGTTCGGGCGGGTGCGAGTCGTAGGGGGCGCCGGGCACCGGCCGGCTGGAGAACGAACTGCGCCACGCGGATTCCGAGCCGTCGGCCCGGGGCGCGGGAGCGGGATACGGCGCAGTCTCTGCCCGGGGCGCTGTGCGTACCACGGGGGTGGTGTGCCGGGCGGCGACGGTGGACTCGGCGCGCGGTGTGGAGTCGACCACCGGTGCCGGTTCGAGAGGCTGCGGCCCGCCGGGCTCGGTGAGCACCGTCGGGATCAGCACGATCGCCTTGATACCGCCGTAGGCCGATTCGGCCAGGCGGACCGCGATATCGTGGCGGGCGGCCAGGGTGGCGACCACGAACAGTCCGAGCCGGGTATCTGCGGTGAGTGCCGCGACGCCGAAATCCGGTGGCTCGGCCAGTGCCTTGTTGCGGGCTTCGATCTCGTCCTCGGGCATCCCGAGCCCCTGGTCGGCGACCTCGACCGCGACACCCCGGCCGACCATGGTCGCCGATACCTCGACCCGGGACTCCGGCGGCGAGAACGTGGTCGCGTTGTCCATCAGCTCGGCGAGCAGATGGATGAGATCGGAGGCGGCCTTCCCGACCACACGGATATCGGGCACCCGGCCGCTGTGCACCCGGGTGTAGTCCTGGCTCTCCGCCGCCGCCGCGCGGATGACATCCCAGAGCGGTACCGGGTTACGCCACCGGCGGCCCGGTTTCTCACCACCGAGCACGATCAGGTTCTCGGCGTGGCGCCGGGCGCGGGTGGCGAGATGGTCGAGTTCGAAGAGCAGTTCGAGCTGGTCGGCGTTCTCCTCGCGGCGTTCGGCCCGGTCCAGCAGGGCCAGCTGGCGGTGCACGGCGAGCTGGTTGCGGTGGGCGATATTCAGGAAGACCGTATGGAACCCGGCCCGGGTCTTGGCCTCGGCCACCGCCGCCGATACCGCGGCCACCTGGGCGCGGTTGAAGGCGTCGGCGACCTCGCCCAGTTCGTCGGTGCCGAAGTCCAGTTTCGCCACCTCGGCGGCGGAATCGACGTCTTCACCCTCGTCGAGGCGCTGCATGAGATCGGGAAGCCGTTTATCGGCCAGTTCCAGGGTGTCGTTGCGCAGGCGCCGCATCCGGGCGATGAAGCGGTTGGCCAGCAGCAGGGCGGCGAGGAAGGCCAGCGCGGTGAGCAGCAGTACCGCCGCTCCACCCGCCAGTGACCGCATCGCCGTATCGTCGCCCTGCGCGCGGGCCGTGGCGTGCGCGTCGTTGCTCTGATCCTCCCAGAGCTTCAGCAGCCGGCCGGTGACCTGGCCCGATGCCTGCTGCCAGGTGTTGATATCCATCGGCAGGGGAGCCGAATCGCCGGCCGCCGATTGTTCGCTCGCGCCGGAGCGGCCGGTTTCGGCGGTGTCCTGGCGCGATTGTCCCGGAGTCTGGGCGCCCCGCCGCATGATGGCGTCCTGCATGGCGATCACCTGCTGGTACGCCGCCGAGTCGGTGATCTCCTGGAGCTGGGCGAGCCGTTCCCCGCGCAGTACCGCGGCCGAATACGCGACCTCGCCCCGGAATTCACCCACATAACGGTTGAACTCGGTCAGCTGGGCGTCGGTCAGCTCGTCGAGAGTGAGGGCGGCCGCGCCGAGTGTATCGGCACTGGACAGTGATTCCGCGGCACGCAGGGGTTCGACGCCGTAACCGAGTGAGATCGCCAGCCCGGCATTCGGCGCCACGCGGGCTGCCAGCATCGATGCCGCGACAATGGTGTCGACCACCGCGCCGAAGAAGCCGAACGCTTCCTCACGGGGGATCGCGCGGGCGTCCACGGCCGCGCGGGTGGCCGGGATACGGCCGAAGAGCTGTACGTATTCCTGTAGTTCGGCTTCCGAGCCCTCGGGGCTCAGCTGCTGGGCGGCATCGTTCTTGGCGACCACCGCGGCCAGGGCGAGATCGGACTCCTTGCGCGCGTCCACCAGCGCCGGCGCCACACCGAGATTGCCCGCCAGATAGAGCGAGGAGAGCCGGCGCTCCTCCTGGAACGCCTGCACCATCGAGATCGCCGGGGTGGTGGTGCTGCTGGCCAGCTCGGCCCACTTCGTGGCATCACGGCCGGATTGCACCAGGTAGGCGGCGGCACCGATACCGATGGTCAGCAGCGCGACACTGGTGATCAGCACGATCGCGAGCAATCGAGTGCGGATTCCGACACGGCCGCGGGTGCGATCCCGTCCGGAACTCATCTTCCTGGCCAGTACTGCGGGGAGAAACCGAAAAGCCAAAATAGGTCCCACTCGTTCCCGGGGGGAGCGCCACCACCACGTTGTCGGTACTGCTCGTCGCCCCAACTTTCCCTGCATTGCGGTGATCCCGGCAATGCCCCATCTGTCTGAGACCCTAGCGAAGAAGAGTCGTTTCAGCCTCCCGGGAGCGGGGGGTCGCACCGGTCGATCACGCGGCGTTCGCCGTGGAGCCCGGTCAGCCGCCCCGGAGACTGTTGGCGATGGTCTTCAGGAGCCCGAGGTCGGCGTGGTCGTCGGTGGTCTGCATCGGTGCGCGGACGGCGAGCCGGCCGTCTTCGATCAGATCGCCGACGAGCACTTTGGTGAGGGTGAGCGGCACCTGGATATGGGCCGATATCTCGGCCACCGACTGCGGTGTGCGGCAGAGCCGGACGATGGCGACGTATTCGGGAGCGGAACGCCGGGGCGCGAGCCCCGCCTCGGTATCGACCACCATGGTGTCGAGAGTGAGCTCCGACCGGCGCGACCGGCCACGGCCGCGGGTCAGCGCGTAGAGCCGGACGACGGGTCCGACCACCTCTTCGTCCCAGGGTTCGTCGTCGGGCGGGTTCACGGTTCGCGCTCACCCTCCGGGTCGGTGGCCGCTCTCGTCTCCGCGCTGTGGCTGCGGCCGGAGCGGGTGCCGCCCTCGATCGCGGCCATCAGATCGCGCGCCTGCTCGGGCGTCCGCTCCGGTGCCGGTCCGGCGGGAGTGACGGCCGCGTTCTCGCCGGTGGTGGGTTCGGCGGACTGGCGGCGCCGGCGCGGCAGCGGTGGTTTGGTGCCCGGGGCGGGAGGGACCGGCAGTTTCTCGGTGACCTGTTCGGCGGCCAGCGCGAGCGCGGGCGCGGCGGAGGCGCCGTTGGTCCGGGTGGGCGATTTCTGCGAGCCGGCGCCCGCGAGCGCGGGTTCCGGCTCCGGCGATTCGAGGGGGACACCCGTCTCGACGAGGGGCCCCGGAATCAGCACGATCGCCTTGAGCCCACCGGATTCCGCCGCGGCCAGCCGCACCGAGACCTCGTGGCGGGCCGCCAGGGTGGCGACCACGAACAGTCCGAGCCGGGTCTGCCCGGTCAGTGCCGCCACCCCGAAATCGGGTGGTTCGGCCAGCAGCCGGTTACGTTCGGCGATCTCCTGCTCGGTCATGCCCAGGCCCTGATCGCTGATCTCCACCGCGACCCCGCGCCCGACCTCCGTCGCCGACACCTCCACCTGGCACTGTGGCGGCGAGAACGCGGTCGCGTTGTCGATCAGTTCCGCGAGCAGATGGATGAGGTCGGCGGTGGCCTGGCCGGCGATATGGACATCGCTGACGTGGCCGATGTGGATCCGGGTGTAGTCCAGGCTCTCGGCCTCCGCCCCCCGGATCAGATCCCACAGCGGAATGGGTTTGCGCCAGCGGCGGCCGGGTTTCTCACCGCCGAGGACGATGAGGTTCTCGGCGTGGCGCCGGGCCCGGGTGGCGAGATGGTCGAGCTGGAACAGCAGTTCGAGCTGATCGGCGTTCTCCTCCTGGCGTTCGGCCCGTTCCAGCAGGGTCAGCTGGCGGTGCACGGTCACCTGGCTGCGATGCGCGATATTGAGGAACACGCTGCGGAATCCGGAGCGGGTGCGCGATTCCGCGACCGCCGCCGAGACGGCCGCGAGCTGGGCCCGGTTGAACGCCTCGGCGACCTCGCCGAGTTCATCGGTGCCGAAGTCGAGGGTGGCCACCTCGGCCGCGGAATCGATCTGCTCGCCGTTGTCGAGGCGGCGCATGATGTCGGGCAGGCGTTCGTCGGCGAGTTCCAGGGTGTCGTGGCGCAACCGGCGCATGCGGGCGACGAACCGGTTCACCATCAGCAGTGCCGCGACGAGGGCCAGCCCGGTGATGAGCAGGATGGCGATACCGCCGACCAGCGAGGTCGCGGCCGTGGTGGTGCCCTCGGTGCGCGCGGTGGCGTGGGCATCGCGGCTCTGATCCTCCCACAGCTTCAGCAATGCCGAGTTGACCTGCTGGGATGCCTCCTGCCAGGCGGGCACGGTGAGCGGCAGGGCCGTATCCGCCCGGCCGGACTGCCCGGAATCCGCGCCCGACCCCTCACCCGCGCCGCGGGAGGACACCGGTCCGCGGAGGATGACCGCGTCCTGCACCTCGACCACCTGGCGCCAGGCGGGGGAGTCGGTGATCGCGCGCAGCTGATCGAGCCGCTCACCCTTCAGTACCGCCGCGGAATAGGCGGCCTGGGCCCGGAACTCGCCCGCGTGCCGGGTGAATTCCAGTAGCTGCCCCGGGGTGAGCTGCCCGCGCATCACGGCCACCACGCCGAGCGCGTCGGCCCTGGACAGGGCCTCGGCGGCGCGCAGCGGTTCCACGCCGTATCCGAGTTCGAGGGCGGTGCTCGCTTCGGGGGCGACCCGGGCCGCGATCAGCGAGGCGGTGAAGATCGTATCGATGACCTCGGTGAAGAAGGTGAACACTTCCTCCCGGGGTACGACGCGGGTGTCGATCGCGTCGCGCATACCGGGTACGCGGTTGTAGAGCGGGCGGAACGTTTCCAGTTCGGCCGCCGACCCGTCGGGATCGAGCCGCTGGGCGGCCTCGCCCTTGTCGATCACGGCGGCCAGCGCGTCGTCGGAGCGTTTACGGGCGGGCACCAGTTTGTCCGCCGCGGTCGGATCCCCTTCCAGGAACAGCAGGGTGAGTCGGCGTTCCTCCTGGAACGACTGCACCATCGAGATGACCGGGGTGGTGGTGCTGCTGATCAGGTTGGCCCACACCGTGGCCTTCAGGCTGGAGAACAGCAGATATCCGGCGGTGCCGGTGCCGACCGCGAGCAGGGTGACGCTGGTGACCAGAACTATCGCGAGCATCCGGGTGCGGATCCCGATCCGGCCGCGAAACCCCTTTCCGCCGAAATCGGCCGCCCGGGTCAAAGACCCGGGTAGGCGGCGCAGACCTGCCACTATCGATCAACTCGTTCCCGGCGATGCGCCCGTACGACATCCCGGCGCCCGGCCCATCACCCAATTCTCGGCGTCGCCACAAACTCCGGACGACGCATCGGGTTTCGTCCGGAGACCATAGCAAGTCGCCCGCTCGGCCGGTGACGGGTCTCACCGAGCGGTCCACGATGTTTCGATTGTGACGGGGTGTGAGATCAGCCTCCCCGCAGGCTGTGGGCTATCGTCCGCAGCAGGTCGAGATCGGGAGCGGCGTCGGTGGTCTCGACCGGGGCGCGCACGATCAGCCGGCCGTCGTCGATGAGATCGGCGATCAGGATCTTGGTCAGCGCGAGCGGGAGATGCAGTTGCGCCGATACTTCGGCCACCGATTGCGGATGCCGGCAGAGCCGGATGATGTCGAGGTACTCGGGTTCGGTACGCCGCGGTGCGAACCCGGCGCCGGCATCGACCACCCTGGTGTCGAGGGTGAGATCGGCCCGTGCGGAACGACCTCTGCCGCGGGTCACCGCGTAGAGGCGTACGACCGGTCCGGCATCCTCCTCGTCCCAGGGGTCGTGCGGGGCGTTCACGGCAGTCTCGCGCCGTTCGGATACGGGCGGGCCTCGACCGCGAGGTGTGCGCCGACCCGCGCGACGGTGCGGTTCATCTCGTAGGCCACCATGCCCATATCGGCCGCGTCGTCGGCCAGCA
>NZ_JBSFRU010000354.1:0-6381 GCF_053589395.1 Nocardia sp. NPDC003345 | reverse complement strand
TGCGCGCCAGTTCCGCGGTCCGGGCGGGGTTCCCGGGGACGGGTCCGGCGGTGTCCGGGACGAGCGGTGAACCCGTACCGGCCCCACTCACCCGTCACCGCCGATCCGCTTGTGCCGCAACACCGTTGCCGTCATCCGCCGTCCCTCCTCCGCTGGCCCGCTACCTTCCCGGCACCGCTGCACGGGCATACCCTCCCGGTCCCCGGTGAAACGCGTCCGACCGGGTATACCGGAAGCCGCTCGTGCCGTTATCATCCGCGGCGGTCACACTCCGCCGCCCTCCATCCAGATCACACTCGCGAGACGCCCTGTGGGTGCCCCGCGGCGATGACTGAACAGCGTGTTGTCCTCGATGGTGCAGCGCGGATCCTCGGCGATCGCGCCGATTCCGGCCGCCGTGAGCTGGCGCCGGATCCCCGCGCGCAGATCCAGACCCGGCGTGCCCCGCACAGTGGTGGTCGCGCTTCCGGGCAGATGCGCCTCCACATCGGCGCGCATCTCGGCGGGCACCTCGTAGTGCCGCCCGCTGGCGGCCGGACCGAGCAGCGCGCCGATCCGGTCGGGCCGGGCACCCGCGGCGATCATCGCGTCCAGTACCCGGGGCACGATCCCGATCCGCGCGCCCACCCGGCCCGCGTGCACGGCGGCGATGACTCCCGCCTCGTCGTCGGAGAGCAGTACCGGCACACAATCGGCCGTCAGGACCACCAGCGCCAACCCCGGCCGGGTGGTCACCAGCGCGTCGGTACCCGGAACCGGATCCGCGCGCGGCCCGTCCACGGTGGCCACCGTGCGGCCGTGGATCTGGTCCATCCAGATCAGGTGATCGCGCGCGAGCCCGAGGGTGCCGGCGAGACGGGCCCGGTTGCGGCGCACCGCCGCCGGATCGTCGCCGACGTGGTCGCCGAGATTGAACGAATCGTAGGGCGGCGCGGAGAACCCGCCCGCGCGTGTGGTGACGACCCGTCGAACGGTGAGTACCGATGCCGCTGTCATGCCTTCGAGCCTAATGGCACCCGCGGTCACCGGACCGCCGCCGGCCCGGGGCACGTCTCGGCGGCCCGCGCACGGTATCGATACGCGTGATCCCACGGACCGGTGTCCGTGGGATCGGCGCATTACGAGATCACCGTGCCGGCCGGGACCGCCGCGGGCACGCGATCACCGCCGCATGAAATCCGGCACGTCGACGTCGTCGTCGTCATCGTCGGGCAGATCGGTGGCGGGCGGCTGCAGATGCGATCGCGAGCTGTGCGGCAGGCCCGGATCCACCGGCGGCCGGGCCCGTTCGCTGTCGCGGTAGCTCGGGGCCGGGCCCCGGCCGATCGACGAACCGGTATCGGCCGACCGGGCCGGCGCCGGCTCCTCGGAGTGGCCGCGGGCGGCGCCCAGTTCGGCCGTCCGCGATTGGCCGAGTTCGGCGCTGCGCGACTGCGCCGAGATCTCCGCGCTACGTCCGGATCCCAGCGAACCCCGGGCGGTCGCCGCGTCGAAGGTGCGCCGCGCCGGGCCGCCGCCGTCGAATCCGGCGGCGATCACCGTGACCCGCACCTCGTCGCCGAGCGAATCGTCGATCACCGTACCGAAGATGATGTTCGCCTCGATATGGGCCGCCTCCTGCACCAGCGACGCGGCCTCGTTGATCTCGAACAGGCCCAGATCCGAACCGCCCGCGATCGAGAGCAGCACCCCGTGCGCCCCGTCCATGGACGCTTCCAGCAGGGGCGAATTGATCGCCGCCTCGGCCGCTTTGACCGACCGCCCCTCCCCTCTGGACGAGCCGATGCCCATGAGCGCGCTACCGGCGCCCGACATCACACTCTTGACGTCGGCGAAGTCGACGTTGATCAGGCCCGGGGTGGTGATCAGATCGGTGATGCCCTGGACACCGTTGAGGAGTACCTCGTCGGCGGAACGGAACGCGTCCATCAGGCTCACCGCGGCATCCCCGAGCTGCAGCAGCCGATCGTTGGGAATGACGATCAGGGTGTCGCAGGATTCGCGCAGCAGGTTGATCCCGACCTCGGCCTGGTTACCGCGGCGCTTGCCCTCGAACGAGAACGGCCGGGTGACCACACCGATGGTCAGCGCGCCCAGTTTGCGCGCGATACTCGCCACGACCGGAGCGCCACCGGTACCGGTACCGCCGCCCTCGCCCGCGGTCACGAAGACCATATCGGCGCCCTTGAGCACCTCTTCGATCTCGTCCTTGTGATCCTCGGCGGCCTTACGGCCGACCTCGGGGTCGGCGCCGGCGCCGAGGCCCCGGGTGAGCTCCCGCCCGACATCGAGCTTTACGTCGGCATCACTCATCAGCAGTGCCTGGGCGTCGGTGTTCACCGCGATGAACTCGACACCCTTGAGACCCTGCTCGATCATTCGGTTGACGGCGTTCACGCCGCCGCCGCCGATACCGACGACCTTGATCACGGCAAGGTAGTTGTGCGGGGGCGTCATGAGCTCTCGCCTTCCTTCGATCCAAAGTCTGTCGTTTTCGGATGCCCGGTACCGATCCGCGTGATCGCTGTCCGCGGACCGGAATCCGGGCAAACCCTGAACCTCAACCATAGGGTTGGAGTTATGTCAAGTATCCGACTGGTGCCGAACGCTATTCGCCGCCGTCGCGATCCGCCCGCAGGCGCGCCGAGACGAGAGCCAGTTTCTCGGGCGAACGCGCTTCTACCGGGACGGTAGTCGTCGTATCGTGAACGGTTCGCCCGCGACCAGGGCCCACATCGTGGGACACCCCCCGCGCCCGCCGAGAGTATGGGCCGGGCAGCCGAACCGGACTGACGATCGGCGTCGTACCGGACGAGGCCGAACCGAACAGGATTGGCAGAACTCATTTTACCGTGACCAGACTGGGACTCGAGACGTCGAACACGGTTCCCGGCCGGGTCAGCAGCGGTAGTACCACCGCCGATTTGCGTTCGCCGTCCTCGCTGCTGCCCCACAGTACCGTGCGACCGTCGCGCAGTGTCAGGGAAATATCGGAGACCGTAGTGGCCTGTACGGTCTGCACCTGGATCTTCAACTCCGGTGGCAGCGCGGTCACCACGGACACCGCCGCGCGGGTGAGCGCGTCGGCGCCCCCCGGCGTCGCCGTCACCAACCGCGGTACGCCGATCGGCGCGGGTTCGATCGCGTACTCGATACTCTCGGAGTCGAGTAGATGCGCGCCCTCCGCGGTGTCGTAGTACAGCACCGGGGTTCGCTCCTCGATCCGCACCCGCACCGTCGACGGCAGTACCCGTTGCACCCGGGCACTGCGGACCTTCGGCAGCGTCGCGACCCGGGCAGCCATCGCCGCGGTATCGATACGCAAGATCGAACCCCGCTCCGGAACCTGTAGCAGATCCTCGATCTGCTCCTCCGGAATCGCGCCCGCTCCCTCGATCCGCACCTGGCGAACCGACATCATCGGGGTGAACCACGCCAGCGCAACGAGGGTGAGCACCAGGGCCACCGCGGGCAACGCCCACAGCCGGTAGCGCCGGGATCCGGCGCCGCCGAATCGTCGCGCCCCGGTTCGTACCACGCCTCACCGCCCGTACTGCGGACGCGCGCGTAGTCCGTCCAGGATCTGGCTGCCGAGCATGGTCACATCGCCGGCGCCCATCGTGATGACCACGTCGCCGGGCCGGGCCAGCCCCGCGACCTGCCGGCCGACCCGCGACATATCCGGCTGGTAGTGCACGGGTTTGCCGACGGACTGGGCGACGAGCGCGCCGTTCACACCGGGCAGCGGTTCCTCGCGAGCGCCGTACACATCGAGCACCACGACCTCGTCGGCGAGGTCGAGCGCGGCGCCGAACTCGGCGGCGAAGGTCGCGGTCCGGCTGTACAGATGCGGCTGGAAGACCACGATCACCCGGCCGCGCCGCGAGCGCGCGCCGTCGCGGGCCTCCTGCTCGACCAGTTCCGCCGCCGCGCCGAGCACCGCGCGGACCTCGGTGGGATGGTGCGCGTAATCGTCGAAGACCCGCACCCCGTTCTCCCGGCCGACGAACTGGAAGCGGCGGTGCACTCCGCCGAAACCCTCCAGGCCCTGGATGATCTCGTCCACATCGGCACCGGCGGCCCGCCCGGCCAGCAGCGCGGCCAGCGCGTTGAGTGCCATATGGCGGCCGGGCACCGCCAGCCGCAACGTGCGCGGCGCCGGCTCCCCGGTGAGCTGGAACTGGGCGATCCCGCCGACATCGCGCGGTTCCCAGCTGTGCAGGCGCACGCCCACCGGAACCGGAGCGTCGTCGAGATCCCCGGACCCGTAACCCAGTACCCGCACCCCGCGTTCGGCCAGGCGCTGCCCGGTCCGTTCGGCCAGGGCCCGCGCACCGGGGTCGTCGAGGCATACGACGAGCAGTCCGCCGTCGGTGAGCCGGTCGGTGAAATCGTCGAACACCTGCACATAGGCGTCGTCGGAGCCGAAGAAATCCAGATGATCGGATTCGATGTTGGTGACCACCGCGACGTCGGGGTCGTACTGCAGCAGCGAACCGTCGCTCTCGTCGGCCTCGGCCACGAAGATATCGCCGCTGCCGTGATGGGCGTTGGTACCCGCCTCGTTGAGCTCCCCGCCCACCGCGAACGACGGGTCCAGCCCGCAGTGCTGCAGTGCGACGATGAGCATCGACGTGGTGGAGGTCTTGCCGTGGGTGCCCGAGACCAGCAGGGTGCGATGCCCGCTCATCAGCGCGGCCAGCACCGTCGGCCGCAACAGCACCGGGATATCGCGGCGGTGCGCTTCCACCAGTTCGGGATTGGTCTTGGGGATCGCGGCGTAGGTGGTCACCACCACGGTCGGGCCACCCGCCAGCAGATCCAGGGCGCCGGCGTCGTGGCCGATCCGCACCTGCGCCCCGCGCGCCCGCAGTGCGAGCACACCGCGGCTCTCCTTGGCGTCGGAGCCGGAGACCTCACCACCGCGCGACAGCAGGATCCGGGCGATACCGGACATCCCGGCACCGCCGATCCCGACCATATGCACCCGGGCGAGCTCCGGAGGCAGCGCGCCGGGACCGGTCTCGGGCGCGGTCACCTGCTCCTCGCTCACCGTCCCGCCGCCCGCAGCACGATCCGCGCGACCTCGTCGGCGGCGTCGCGGTGGCCGGCGCCGGCGGCGGCGCGGCCCATCTCGGCAATGCGTGCTGGATCCGTGAGCAGCGGTATCACCTCATCGATCACATATTTCGGGGAGAGCTCGGGGTCGGAGACGATTCTGCCACCACCGGCGGCGACAACCGGTCGCGCGTTGAGTTCCTGCTCGCCGTTTCCGTGCGGAAGCGGGACGTAGATCGCGGGCAGACCGACGGCCGACACCTCGGCCACGGTCATCGCGCCGGACCGGCACACCACCGCGTCGGCGGCGGCGTAGGCCAGATCCATCCGGGAAAGGTACGGCACCGCGACGTAGGGCGCCGCCGGGTCGGCCGATACCACCTCGAGCGTGTTCTTCGGACCGTGCGCGTGCAAGACGGAGACACCGGCCGCGGCCAGTTGCGGGGCCGCGCCGGAGATCGCCTCGTTCAGTGAGCGCGCCCCCTGGGATCCGCCGAACACCAGCAGCACCGGCCCCTCGGCGGGCAGCCCGAAATGGTCGCGGGCCCGCGCCCGCAACGCGGCCCGGTCCAGCGAGGTGATCGCCTCCCGCACCGGAATGCCGACGACTTCGGCGTCGAGCCCGGAGCCCGGGACGGCGGCGAGCACCCGGACGGCGCGGCGGGCGCCCACCTTGTTCGCGATACCGGCCTTGGCGTTCGCCTCGTGCACCACCACCGGCACCGGCCGCCGCCGGCGCAGCAGGCCCGATCCGGCGGCCAGATAGGCCGGCAGCGCCACGTACCCGCCGAAGCCGACGATCACATCCGCCGATACCGCGTCGATGATCTCCCGGGTCCGGGCCACCGAGGCCCGCACCCGGCCCGGCAGACGCAACAGATCCGCGCTGGGTTTACGCGGCAGCGGCACCGGTGGAATCAGTTCGAGCGGATAGCCGCGCTCGGGCACCAGGGTGGTCTCCAGGCCGCGCCGGGTGCCCAGTGCGGTGACCCGGATCGCCGGATCGAGCCGCCGCAGCGCGTCGGCCACGGCGAGGGCGGGCTCGATATGACCCGCGGTCCCACCCCCGGCGACGACGACCGATATCCCGTCCGCGCGCTGTGTCGAATCCCCCTGGGCCGAATCCCCGTGGGCCGAATCCTCATGAGCCGAATGATCGTCGGCGGACCGAGGTGCGCTCACCTGTTTCTTCCCCGTTCTCGTGCGTGTGTCACCGAATAGCTGGGCTCCCAGGCCCGGGTCGCCCGCAGCGTATCGGTGCCCCGGCTGCTGGCCCGGGTGCGGGCGCGTGGATCGTCGCGCTCCCCCGGCCGGTCCTGGGCG
>NZ_JBSFRU010000353.1:0-6397 GCF_053589395.1 Nocardia sp. NPDC003345 | reverse complement strand
GTTACGGCCTCCGGGGGAGATTGGCCGGAGGCGGTGGTCGGGCGGGCCCGGTCGCAGCTCGCCGCCGGTGCCGACGCGCTGTGCGTGGTCGGTTGCGAGGACGAGGTGCGGGAGGTCTTCGTCGCCGCCTTCGCCGCGCCGCCCCGCATGATCGTGTTCGGCGCCAACGTTTTCGCGTCGGCGCTGTGCCGGGTCGGGCGGATGCTGGGGTATCACGTCACCGTCTGTGAGGCCCGGCCCGTATTCGCCGATCGCACCCGGTTGCCCGACGCCCACGAGGTGGTGGCCGATTGGCCGCATCGGTATCTGCGCGCGACCGCGGTGGACACCCGGACCGTGCTCTGTGTACTGACCCACGATCCGAAATTCGATATCCCGGTATTGATCGAGGCGCTGCGCTCACCGGCCGGCTATATCGGTGCGATGGGATCGCGCCGGGCCGATGCCGAGCGGCGGGCCCGGTTGCGCGAGGCCGGTGTGACCGAAACCGAACTCGCCGCGCTGCGTTCCCCGATCGGGCTCGAACTGGGTGGCCGCACACCCGAGGAGACGGCGATCGCCATCGGGGCGGAGATCGTGGCGGCGCGTAACGGTGGTTCGGCGCGTTCGCTGTCGGCCACCGGGCGTCCCATCCATGCCCCGGCACGCCAGGCTGCCGCGGGCGATCAGCCCGGTAGATCCCCGGGCGTATCGATATCCTCGGGCGATCCGGTGTCGTCGCACGGAACCCGCTGAACCAGATCCGGGTTGGCGGCCAGGAAGCGCCGGGCGCCGATATCGCCGACCGCCTCCGCGGCCACCGCCGCGAAGTACCGCGACCCCAGCAGCACCGGATGACCTTGCCGCCCGCCGTAGGTGGCGACCGCGATATCCGCGCCGCAGGTCAGCAGCCGCCGCACCGCGCCCGCACCGAGCCAGGGCATATCCACCGGCACCACCACCGCGGCCGGCTCGCGCACCGCGGTCAGTCCCACGGTCAGGGACGAGCCCATTCCGGTGTCCCACGCGGGGTTGTGCACCACCTCGGCATCGTCGAGTTCCAGCGCGACCGCCCCGGAGACCACGACCACTCGTTCGCAACCACCGTCGCGTAGCAGTCGAACCGCGCGGTCGACCAGTCGCTCGCCCTCGAACCGCACTTCCGCCTTGGGCCGCCCGAAGCGCCGTCCCGCACCGGCGGCCAGCACGACTCCCGCGGCGCGTACCCGCGGCGCTACCGAATCCATACGTCGATCATGGTGGTCGCCGGGTTATCCGGCCGGCAGGTCGAGACCCAGCAGCGCCGCCTGTACCTGGTACAGCCGGTCGACATCGCCGCGCAGTCCGGTGACGTTGTCGTGGTAGAGGAACGCCTCGCCGAGGCGGACCAGCGAATAGGCCAGCAGCGACCGTTCCAGGTGCGGCGCGTAGCCGTCCTGTTCTTCGGCCCGGGTGATGAGACGTTCCACCGCCACCAGGATGCGCGGCTGCACCGGGCCGTCGCTGGAGGTGAGGATTCGCAGGCCCGCGAGCGGCTCGTTCTCGAAGTA
This sequence comes from Nocardia sp. NPDC003345, assembly GCF_053589395.1. Lineage (NCBI taxonomy): Bacteria > Bacillati > Actinomycetota > Actinomycetes > Mycobacteriales > Nocardiaceae > Nocardia > Nocardia sp. NPDC003345. Next base: position 4,868 of record NZ_JBSFRU010000353.1, on the reverse strand, counting down.
CCGGCGGAACGGTTCGTTACCGGCCATCCAGCGGTTCACCCGGTCCAGGACGCTGAGGATGCGCCGGGCGCCGGTCGCGCGCCGCCGGGCATCCGCCCGTTCGATCAGCGATTCGAATTCCCCGGCCAGTACGGCGCCCAGGACGCCGTCGCGGGACCCGAACCAGCGGTAGATGGAGGCGCGGCTGAGTTTCAGCTGCGCGGCGATCGCCTGGACATCGACGCGTTCGCCCGCCAGAAACGCCTGCCGGGCAAGGGCGACGACTTCTTCACGGGTGGCCGAGGCGGGACGGCCCGGCGGTCTGGAGGTGCGGCTCGCGGTGGTCACCCACGTTATGATACACGCAGGAATTCGTGTATCTAAAACTGCCGACCTGCCGCTCAGCGTACCGAGTGCAGGACCGTGACCGGCGGCGGGGCCAGCGGAGACCGCGCGGACCAGCGGCCGCCGTCCCGGTCCACCCGCACCGGATGGTCGAACGCCGCGGAAATCGAGGCGGTGGTGATGGTTTCGGCCGCGGGTCCGGCCGCCACGGTCCGGCCGCCGGCGATCAGCAGTGCGTGGGTGGTGGATATCGGCAGTTCCTCGAGGTGATGGGTCACCAGTACCGAGGCGAGGCCGGGATGGGTGTGATCCAGGGCGTCCACGGTGGCGAGCAGCTGTTCCCGGGCCGCCACGTCCAGGCCGGTGGTCGGTTCGTCCAGCAACAGCAGTCGGGGCGCGGTGACGAGGGCCCGGGCGATGAGCACCCGGCCGCGTTCCCCCTGGGACAGCGTCGGCCAGACGCGGCCGGCCTTGCCCGCCATCCCGACCGCGTCGAGCGCAGCCGTCGCCGCGGCCTCCTCTTCGGCCGAGGGCGCCCATCGCAGGGGCATATCCACCGTGGCGGTGAGCCCGGTCAGCGCCACCTCGTGCACCGTCAGTGGCGAACGCAGGGGATGGCGCGGATCGACATGCCCGATCGAGCGGCGCAGCCGCTGTAGTTCCACCCGGCCCAGCTGCGCACCCAGCACCCGGACCGTGCCGGTGGTCGGGTGGGTGCGGGCGCCGCAGAACCCGAGCAGGGTGCTCTTGCCCGCGCCGTTGGGTCCGAGCAGGGCCCAGTGCTCACCGGCCCGCACGGTCAGCGAGATGCCGTCGATGATCTGATCGCCGTCGCGCCGGAAGGTGACGTCGGTCAGCTCCAGAACCGGTGCGCTCACGTGAATGCCTCCTTGATGGCCAGCAGATGGGTGCGGCTGTGCCGGGCCGCCGCGCCGGGATCCCGGGCGGCGATCGCCTCGGCGAGTTCCTCGTGCGCGGCATGGTCCGCGGTGGACGAGCGCAGGGGGCGGAGTTCGAGCATATCGATCATCGCGGTCCGCAAACGGGGCAGGAAGGTGTCGAAGAGCTGCGTGAGAATATCGTTGTGCGCGGCCACGATCACGGTGCGGTGGAACGCGGTATCGGCATCCACGAGTCCGGCGACCGAATCGTCGGCCGCCGCCCGGACGGTCAATGCGCGACGGATGGCTCGCAGGTCGGCGGGGGTGCGCCGCTGCGCCGCCAGCGCCGCGGCCTCCGCTTCGATCGCGATACGCGCCTCCAGTACCGCGGCGATGGTGGCGCGGCGCAGGACGATATCCCACTCTTCGGGTATATCGCGCGCGGTGACGAAGACCCCGGCGCCCTGGCGGCTGGCCAGCACGCCTTTTCCCGCCAGGATGCGCACCGCCTCGCGCAGGGTCGACCGGCCCACCCCCAGCTGCGCGGCCAGCGTCGTCTCGCCGGGGAGTCGATGCCCGAGCGGCCATTCGCCGGCCCGGATCCGGTCCAGCAGCAGTTCGGCCGCCTGTTCGGCCAGTGGATGTCTCCGTACCTGGGAAACCATGGGTGAACCTCGCTACTTGTCTGAGGAGTGTGTACAGTCTGCCATATGTCGCACCCCGAGCTTCTCCTCGACCGCCACGGCGGGGCCTGAACGATCGGCCGTCCCGCCGTGGGGTTGTCGCCGGCCGGTCACCGTCGCGAGACGGCCGTACGATCCGGAAGGTCCGGAAAGCTCATGTCCGAACAGATCTCTTTCACCCGCACCGCTGCCCGGGGAGCGATTCCCGGCGATTCCCCGGCGTGGTACCGGCAGCGCTCCTCTCCGCTGCCGTCGCATCGCTACCGCGATATCTTCGATCGCGTCGAACTTCCCGCCATCGAACGACAGTGGCCGGACGCCCGGATCCGGCGGGCGCCGCTGTGGGTTCCGGTGGATCTGCGCGACGGTAACCAGGCCTTGGCCGAGCCCATGGACCCCGAGCGCAAACGCCGCTTCTTCGCGCTGCTGGTCGCGATGGGTTACAAGGAGATCGAGGTCGGCTATCCCTCCGCCTCGCGGACCGATTTCGATTTCGTCCGGCTCCTGGCCGATACCGGGATGGCACCGCCCGATGTGACGGTGGTCGTCTTCACCCCGGCCCGCCGCGATCTCATCGCCCGCACGGTCGAATCGGTGCGCGGGCTGCACAACGAGGTGGTCATCCATCTCTACACCGCGACCGCGCCCGTCTGGCGGGATACGGTGCTCGGCAGGGACGCCCGCGCGGTCCGGGAACTGATCCTCGACGGCGCCCGCGATGTCCGCGACACCGCCGGTGACCTGCCGCGGGTGCGATTCCAGTTCTCGCCCGAGGTCTTCAACCAGACCGAACCCGGCTACGTCCTCGATATCTGCGACAGCGTGACCGAACTGTGGGATGCCACCCCGCAGCGGCCGGTGACCCTGAATCTCCCGGCCACGGTCGAGATCGCCACCCCCAACGTCTACGCCGACCAGATCGAGTACATGCACCGCAACCTGGCCCGGCGCGACAGCGTCGTCCTGTCGGTGCATCCGCACAACGATCGCGGTACCGGGGTGGCATGTGCCGAGCTGGCGGTGCTGGCCGGGGCCCAGCGGGTGGAGGGCTGCGTGTTCGGCAACGGCGAACGCACCGGCAATGTGGATATCGCCACCCTCGCACTAAACCTGCACGCCCAGGGCGTGGACCCGATGATCGATTTCTCCGATATCGACGAGATCCGGCGCACCGTCGAATACTGCACCCGGCTGCCGATCCACGAGCGGCATCCCTATGTGGGGGATCTGGTGCATACCGCGTTCTCCGGAACCCATCAGGACGCCATCAAGAAGGGTTTCGCCGAGCATCGGGCCAGGGCCGCGGCGCAGGGCCGGGACGAGCGCGAGATCGACTGGCGGGTCCCGTATCTGCCCATCGATCCGGCCGATATCGGCCGCGCCTACGATGCCGTCATCCGGGTGAACTCCCAATCCGGCAAGGGTGGAATCGCCTATCTGCTCGCCACCGGGCACGGTCTGGATCTGCCGCGCCGCCTGCAGATCGAATTCGCGCGCCGCGTACAGGAACATACCGACGGCAGCGGCGGCGAGGTGAGCGCGGACGAGCTGCGGTACCTGTTCGACCAGCTCTACGTGGATGCGGCGGATCCCTCGGAGGTCGGGCTGAAGGATATGCGGGCCACCGGCTGCGGGGAGTCCCCGGCGATCGAGGTCGGGCTCACGGTCGGCGGCCGTACTCACCGCAGCACCCACCCGGGGGCGGATCCACTCGAGGCCGTAATCACGGCACTCGCGCGGACCGGCCGGCCCATCGAGGTGCTGGGGACCAGCGGTCACGCCGTCGGCGGCCATTCGATCGCGTACCTGGAATACCGGCGCGACGGGCGTATCGGATGGTCCTGCGCCCGGGCCGATACGGTGCCCGAGGCGGCGGTGCGCGCGGCGGTCCGGGCGGCCGGGTTGCCGGCCGGCCGGTGAATCAGCGCCCGGTCCGGCCGTCGATCAGCTCGCGCAGCAGGTCGGCGTGCCCGTTGTGCCGGGCGTACTCCTCGATGAGGTGCAGATACACCCAGCGGAGGCTGTATTCGGTTCCGTTGGGGTGGCGGCAGCGGTGGTCGAGCGGCAGCCCGGCCACCGCGGCGTCGGCCAGCCGGATCTCGTGTTCGTAGGTCGCGAAATCGACGGCGGGATCGGCGGATCCGGCATCGTCGAAATCGCCGTCCGGATTGTCGAGCGAACAATAGAGGTACTCGAGCCGCTCACCCGCGGCCGCCATCCGTAACCAGCCCCGCTCCACCTCGGCCAGATGCCGGACCAGCCCGTGCAACGACAGCGACGACGGCGGGGCGCCGCGGCGTGCCAGCTGCGCGGCGTCGAGGCCGGCGCAGCGATCGAGCAGCGTCCGGCGGTGATGGTCCAGCCAGGATTGCAGCATCGGCCGTTCCGGGCCCGTGGGTAGTGTCTCGATCCGTTCGATATCCGGTGCGACCCAGCTCATTCCCCGAATGTAGCGCCGTGGATCCGTGCGGGCGGCGGCGCCGGGTGAATGTCTCAGAACCAGGCGTCGTGCATATCGAGGGTGGTGGTGTCCAGCTCGGCGAGCAGATCCAGCTGCGGACCGGTGCGGGGCAGTTCGTGCCGGAAGAAGTACCGCGCGGCGTGGCGCTTGCCGTCGTAGAAATCACCGGTGCGGCCGTGGGCGGCCACCACCTGCTCGAGCCAGATCCACGCCACGATGTGGTGGCCGAAGGCCTCCAGGTACACCGAACTGTTCGCGAGGGCGACCTCGATATCCCCGGCCGCGAACAGGCTCCCGGTCACCGTGACCAGGCGGGTCCACGAGGTGTCCAGCCGATACGCGAGGTCGGCGGCCTCGTCGCCGAGGTCCCGGGCGGCAGCGAGGGTGGCGCGGATCCGGCCGTCGAGTTCGCGCAGGCTCGCACCGGATTGCTGGGTCACCTTGCGGCCGAGCAGATCCAGACCCTGGATACCGTGGGTGCCCTCGTGAATCGGGTTGAGGCGGTTGTCGCGGTAGTGC
>NZ_JBSFRU010000352.1:0-6402 GCF_053589395.1 Nocardia sp. NPDC003345 | reverse complement strand
GTTCTGCGCCTCGTCCAGAATGATGAACGAATCATTCAGAGTTCTTCCGCGCATGTACGCCAGGGGCGCGACCTCGATCACCCCGGCCGCCATCAGCTTGGGGATGGCCTCGGGGTCCATCATGTCGTGCAGGGCGTCGTAGAGCGGGCGCAGGTACGGGTCGATCTTCTCGTTGAGGGTGCCGGGCAGAAAGCCCAGCCGCTCCCCCGCCTCCACCGCGGGGCGGGTGAGGATGATCCGGTTGACCTGCTTGGTCTGCAGGGCCTGCACGGCCTTGGCCATGGCCAGATAGGTCTTACCGGTACCCGCGGGGCCGATTCCGAATACGATCGTGTTCTCGTCGATCGCGTCGACATAGCGCTTCTGGTTGAGCGTCTTGGGCCGGATCGTCTTCCCGCGCCGGGACAGGATGTCCAGGCTGAGAACCTCCGCCGGGGATTCGGCGCTGCCCTCGGTGAGCATGGAGACGGTGTGACGTACCGCCTCGGGGGTGATCACCCGGTTCCGGCCGGTCAGGGCCACCAGCTGCTCGATCACGCGTTCGGCCAGCGCCACATCGCCCGCGCGTCCGGTCAGGGTGACCAGGTTGCCGCGTACGTGCACATCGGCGGATAGCAGTTCTTCCAGCTCGCGGAGGTTCTCGTCGGCGGATCCGAGGAAGGGGAAAACCGATTCCGGGGCGAGTTCGATACTCGAGCGGACGGTGCGGGCCGGAGGCTCCGAAGTGCCGTTCCCGGCCGGGGAGGGGTTCTGATCGCCGATATCGCCTTGTGATCGCACGTAGTCGCTATGGCCTGCTTTCCGGTCTCGGAGCTGCGGTGATGCACGCTGATGAAGCTGGGTGCGAATTCTGTCGCTGCCCAGAGTCTAACTCTCGGCCCCGACACGTCCCAGTGGAATATCGGCTGACCACAGCGCCGCGGAGCGGGGGGATCACGGTTTCACCCGACGTTCACCCGCGCGCCGGCGCCGCGTTCACCAGCGCGCGGTCAGGGCTCCGAGCGCGCCCAGCGCCACCGCCGCCGCGGTCGAGGTGCGCAGCACCGTGGGACCCAGCCGCACCACATCGGCCCCGGCCCCGGCCAGTGCCGTCAGTTCGGCATCGTCGAGTCCACCCTCCGGGCCCACGATGAGCATCGCGGCCGGTGCCGCCGCCCACGGCAGCTCGGCGAACGCGGAGGTCCCCGATTCGTGCAGCGCGGCGACCACCGCGCCCTGGGCTTTCGCGGCCCGGACGGCGTCGGCCACCGCCGGCGTCCGGTGCAGGTCGGTGACCTCCGGAATGTAGGCCCGCCGCGACTGTCGGGCCGCGCCCCGCGCCGCGGTCCGCCATTTGGCCACGCCCTTGTCCGCTTTGGTCTCCCAGTTCGATACGCAGCGCGCGGCCTGCCACGGCACGATCACATCCGCCCCGGCCTCGGTCATCAATTCCACCGCCAGCTCCGAACGCTCGGATTTCGGCAGAGCCTGGATCACCGTGACCGCCGGGGACGCGGGTTCGGTGCGCTCCCGGTCGTGCACCAGCAGTTCGAGGCGGTCCTTCTGCGCGGCGACGACCTCCGTACGCGCCACCACTCCCCGGCCGTCGGACAGCGTGATCGGTTCCCCGGCCCGGATCCGGCGCACCGTCGCGGCATGGCGGCCCTCGGGCCCGTCCAGCAGCGCGACGCCCCCGGGCCCCGGGATCTCGTCCAGGTAGAAGACCGTGGCGGCCATCGCGTCAGCGCCCGCTGAACGACGCCCGCAGCCGGGCGAACAGGCCGCTGTTGTGCTCCGACTGCGCCGACATCACCTCGGCCTTGTCCTTGACCCGCAAGCCCTTGTACTTGCGCAGCAGATCGGTTTGCTTACCGTCCAATTTGGTCGGGACCACGATATCCAGGTGCGCCATCAGGTCGCCGCGGGCGCTGGAGCGCAGCCGGGGCATCCCGTGCCCGCGCAGCACCGAGATCTCCCCCGGCTGGGTGCCCGGCGAAATACTCAACTCGGTCGGCCCGTCCATGATCGTGTCGATCACGACGGTGGTGCCGAGCGCGGCGTCCACCATCGGCACCCGGACGGTGCAGTGCAGATCGTCGCCGTCGCGCACGAACACATCGTGCGGCTGTTCGACGATCTCGACGTACAGGTCGCCGGCATGGCCGCCGCCCGGGCCGACCTCACCCTGCGCGGCCAAACGCACCCGCATGCCGTTGGCCACCCCGGCCGGTATGGGCGCGGCGATCTCGCGGCGCGCGCGCACCCGGCCGTCACCACCGCATTTGTGGCAGGGATCGGGGATCGTCTCACCCGCGCCGCGACAGGTCGGGCAGGGGCGCGAGGTGAGTACCTGGCCGAGGAACGAGCGCTGGACCGACTGGACCTCACCGGCACCACCGCAGGTCTCGCAGCGCACCGGCTTGGAGTTGCCGTTGGTGCCCGCGCCCTGGCAGAGATCACAGAGGATCGCGGTATCCACGGTCAGGTGCTTGGTCACTCCGACCGCGCATTCGGCCAGGCTCAGCCGGGTGCGCACCAGCGAATCGGCACCCGGCTGCACGCGGCCCCGGGGTTTGCGGGCGCCGCCACCGGCACCACCGCTCATTCCGCCGAAGAACGCCTCGAACACATCACCGAGACCACCGAACCCGGCGCCACTGAACCCGCCCGCGCCGCCACCGGCCTCCAGCGGGTCGCCGCCCATATCGACGATGCGGCGCTTCTCCGGGTCCGACAGCACCTCGTAGGCCGCGGACACCTCTTTGAACCTGGCCTGCGCCGCCTCGTCCGGATTCACATCGGGATGCAGTTCGCGGGCCAGCTTGCGGTACGCGCGTTTGAGCTCTTGGTCGGAGGCGTCCTTGCCGACACCGAGCATTCCGTAGTAGTCCCGTGCCACTTGAGTTCTCTTAGTCCTTGGTCGCTGTCCACGGCTCCGGCGCGCTCGGCCGGCCGCGTGGCTCGTGATGGATGTAGCCGCCCGCTGGTGAGCTTAGTCGGGTCGACTCAACTTTATCCGGTCGAAAGGATGAGTCTACTGGCGCGCCCGCGGCGCGCGGGGTCGCGGGCCCCCGGACGGCCCACGACCTCGAAGGGCCTCGCCGGACGCGGCGCCGAACGAGGTCGGATGAGCGCGGCTCAGCGTTCGGCGAGGACTTCGCCGATATAGCGGGCCACCGCGGCCACCGAGGCGATGGTGCCGGGGTAGTCCATCCGGGTGGGGCCCAGCACGCCCATCCCGCCGAGGACCGCGCCCGCGGAACCGTAGCCGGTGGTGACGACCGAGGTGCCGCGCATCTCCTCGACCTGGGTCTCCTCGCCGATCCGTACCGTGACGGTGCCCGGCTGCTGGGCGGCGGCGAGCAGTTTGAGCACCACGACCTGCTCTTCGAGGGCTTCCAGAACCGTGCGCAGGGAGCCGGGCATGCCGAAATCACCGGCATTGCGGGTGAGGTTGGCGGTACCGCCGAGTACGAGCCGTTCCTCCGGATGTTCGACGAGGGTTTCCACCAGCACGGTGGAGACCTTGATCAATACGTCGCGCAGCTTCGGCGGTGCCTGTTCGGGAAGCTCCGCGACGGCCGCCGACGCCGCGGCGAGCCGTTTACCGTCCATCGCGCCGCCCAGCATGCCGCGCAGCGCGGCCAGATCCTCATCGTCGACGACGGTGCCCAGATCCACGATGCGCTGGTCCACCCGGCCGGTATCGGTGATCACCACGAGCAGCAGCCGGGCGGGATTCAGCGCCACCACCTCGAGGTGGCGCACGGTCGACGCCGAGACCGTGGGGTACTGCACCACCGCCACCTGACGGGTGAGCTGGGCCAGCAACCGGACACCGCGGCGCAGGACGTCGTCGAGGTCCACGCCCGATTCCAGGAACTGCATGATGGCCTTGCGTTCGGCCGGTGAGAGCGGTTTCACCTCGGCGATCCGGTCCACGAACTGGCGGTAGCCCTTGTCGGTGGGGATGCGCCCGGAACTGGTGTGCGGCTGGGCGATATAACCCTCGGCTTCCAGAACCGCCATATCGTTGCGGACGGTCGCGCTGGAAACACCCAGATTGTGGCGTTCTACCAGCGTCTTCGAACCGATGGGCTCCTTGGTGGAGACATAGTCGGCGACGATCGCCCGCAGGACCTCGAAGCGCCGATCCTCGGTGCTCGACATCGACCCACCTCCTAGCCTTACCGCGCGTCGATGTGGCCGGCCGGCGCCCGGGTTCTCCCGAACCCGGCTCTCGTACCACCGGGTTCGCTACCAGTGTAGTTGCGCCGCCCGTTCACTCGGCGTCTGTAGTGGCGCACAGGATAACGTCGCGAGCGCATGATCGAAAAGCATAAGGGAGATCACCGCACGGAGGCGCTCGCTCAGCCGAGGAGGTCCCGCACGATTCCGTCGGCGAGCAACCGCCCGCGATCGGTGAGGATCAGCCGGTCGCCGGTGATCGTGACCAGCCCGTCGGCGCGTACGCGCCGCGCCGCCGCGTGACCGGCGGCGTCGAGATCGGTCAGCGGCAGACCGCTGCGCAGGCGCAGGGCGAGCATGATGCGCTCGAGGTAGCGGTCGTCGCGGGTGAGCGCCTCCCAGCCGGCGGCGGGGAGGCCGCCACCGGCGACCTGGTCGGCATAGCGGGCCGGATGCTTCACATTCCACCAGCGCACTCCGCCGAGATGACTGTGCGCCCCCGGGCCCGCGCCGAGCCAGTCGCCGCCGTCCCAGTAACCGAGGTTGTGGCGGCAGTGCGCGGCATCACCCGCGGCCCAGTTCGACACCTCGTACCAGGTGAGTCCGGCGGCTTCGAGCCGCGCGTCGATCCGTTCGTAGCGGGCGGCCAGTACGTCCTCGTCGGGGGCGGGCAGTTCGCCGCGCCGCACCCGACGGGCCAGCGCGGTGCCGTCCTCGACGATGAGCGAATAGGCCGAGACGTGGTCGACGCCCGCCTCCAGTACCGCGTCCAGGCTGGCGTCCAGATCGCTGTCGCGTTCTCCCGGGGTGCCGTAGATCAGGTCGAGGTTCACGTGGTCGAATCCGGCGGCCCGCGCCTCGCGGGCGGCGGCCACGGCGCGGCCCGGGGTGTGAGTGCGGTCCAGTACGGCCAGGACGTGCTGCGCGGCCGATTGCATCCCCAGGGAGACCCGGGTGAAGCCGGCTTCCCGGATCCGTTCGAAGAACGCCGGTGCGGTCGACTCGGGGTTGGATTCGGTGGTGATCTCGGCGTCCGGGGCGAGCGTGAACTCCGCCCGGATCGCGTCGAGAACCCCGGCCAGTCCGTCACCACCCAGCAGCGAGGGGGTGCCGCCGCCCACGAAGACCGTCGCCACCTCCGGTGTCGCGCTCGGCAGCGCGTCGAATTCGCGGGCCGCGGTCGCCAGTTCCCCGCGTAGCGCGTCGGCCCACGACTCGGTGGAGGCGGAGGTGCCCAGCTCACCGGCGGTGTAGGTGTTGAAATCGCAGTAACCGCAGCGGGTCGCGCAGAACGGCACATGGATATAGATGCCGAAGGGGCCGCCGCCGAAATCGCGCAGCACCGGAGCGGAGGCGTCGGTGGGCGATGCGGTGGCGGCGGGGTTCACCTCTCCAGTGTGACCGCGGGCGGCTCAGCCCTCGACGACCGGGGTGTTCTGGTTCGCGGTGAGCATCCAGCGGCCGTCCTCTCTGGTCATGACATACATGGGCGTGCCCTCGCTCGCCGGTTCACCGGCGCTGCCGGGGTAGCGCTGCCGGACCTTGACGGCCGCCACATCGGGGCGCAGGAACAGGATGTGCTCGACCTCATAGGTCGCGTGACCGTGTGCGCTCGCGCCGGGCAGCACCCGGGCGGTGAACTCCGCGATGGCGGCCCGGCCGTAGAGACGTTTGCCGTGCCCGGTGGTCCAGATCGCGTCGGATCGGAAGAGTCCGGCGAATCCGGCGACGTCCTCGTCGGCCTGGGCGCGCGCGACCGCGGCGACCACCGCGTGGATGGCGGCGGTCGCGGCGTCGATATCGGCGGGACGGTGGCCGCTGTGCGTGGTTTCGATCGTCATGCCCCCGAGCCTGCAACCTCGACCGAAGTTCAGGTCAACCGCGGAGGTCATGATGATCCGTCCCGGGAGCCGTTGGCTGCGTAAATATGACGGCCGTCACAAATAGAACGGTAGAACCAGGGAATTTCCCGCTTGTTCGCGGGAAATACTGGTAGGGCGGTCGGAACCGGGGCTGCGGCATGGCACAATGGGTCGCATGCGCGCATCCGGAGTACGACTTGTGGCCCGCCGCCACGTCGACTTCAAGCGTGTCTGCAGCGCCTGTTGTCTGCCCGGTTCCGCCCGGTAGCTCAGCTGCGCCTCCCGGATTTCTCCGGCGATTCCCATTCGAGGGGGCGCCGTACACCCGGCTGCTCGCTCTACACCGATCTCGGTGCCGGGCCGGGCAGCGTCG
>NZ_JBSFRU010000351.1:0-6424 GCF_053589395.1 Nocardia sp. NPDC003345 | reverse complement strand
GAGCTGTCCACCGCGGTCGCGCTGCCGGTGGAGCACGATCCGATCACCCTCGCCAAGACCATCGCCTCGCTCGACCACCTCTCCGGCGGCCGGGTCACCCTCGGCGCCGGGTTCGGCTGGAACACCGACGAGCTCGCCGACCACGGCGTCCCCGGTAACAAGCGGCGCACGGTGCTGCGCGAATACCTGGAGGCCATGCGGGCGCTGTGGCGCGAGGACGAGGCCGCCTACGACGGCGACTTCGTGAACTTCGGGCCCAGCTGGGCCTGGCCGAAACCGGTCGACCGCACGATCCCGGTGCTCATCGGCGCCGCCGGTACCGAGAAGACCTGCGCCTGGATCGCCAAGAACGCCGACGGCTGGATCACCACCCCGGGTGAATCCGATATCTCCGGCCGTCTCGCCACCCTGAAGAAGGCTTGGGCCGACGCCGGCCGTGAGGGTGCGCCGCGCGTGGTCGCATTGGACTTCAAACCCGATGCCGAGCGGCTGGCCACCTGGGCGGCCGACGGTGTCACCGATGTGCTGTACGGGGTTCCGGACAAACCGGAACCGGAGGTGCGTGCCTACCTCGAACGGCTGGCTGGCAAACTGCGGAGCATGAATTCGATCACCGAGACAGGTGAGGACAGCTAGCCGTGCGCATTGCCTTGTTGTCCTACCGCAGCAAGCCTCATTGCGGTGGGCAGGGGGTCTACGTGCGCCGGCTCAGCGCCGGCCTGGCCGAACTCGGCCACGAGGTCGAGGTGTTCTCCGGCCAGCCCTACCCGGCCGATCTCGACCCGCGCGTGACCCTGACCGAGGTCCCGAGCCTGGACCTCTACCGGGACGACGACCCCTTCCGGACCCCCCACCCCAGGGAGATCCGGGACCGGATCGACCTGCTGGAACTGGCCACCATGTGGACCGCGGGCTTCCCGGAACCCCGCACCTTCAGCCTGCGGGCCGCGCGGCTGCTGCGCGACCGGGTGGCCGATTTCGACGTGGTGCACGACAACCAGTGCCTGGGCAGCGGACTGCTCGATATCGCCCGGCGGATGCCGCTGGTGGCGACCGTGCACCATCCCATCACCAAGGATCGTGAGGTGGATCTGGCGGCCGCGATCTGGCGGCGCAAACCGCTGGTCCGGCGCTGGTACGGGTTCCTGGGCATGCAGCAGCGCATCGCCCGGCAGATCCCGGACCTGCTCACCGTCTCCTCGTCGTCGGCCGCCGATATCGCCGGCGATTTCGGTGTCGACCCCGCCCGCCTGAATGTGGTGCCCCTCGGCGTGGACACCGAGCTGTTCGCCCCGCGCGGCCCGCGGGTGCCCGGCCGGATCGTCGCCGTGGCCAGCGCCGACAAACCGCTCAAGGGCATCACCCATCTGCTGCGGGCCCTGACCCGGCTGCGGGTCACGCACCGGGTCGAACTGCAGCTGGTGGCGAAACTGGAGCCGAACGGGCCCACCGAGAAACAGATCGCCGAACTCGGGCTGTCCGATATCGTCACCGTCCGGCCGGGCCTGACCGATACCGAACTGGCCGAATTGCTCGCTTCCGCGGAGATCGCCTGTATCCCGTCGTTGTACGAGGGTTTCTCGCTGCCCGCGGTCGAGGCGATGGCCTCGGGGACACCGCTGGTGGTCAGCCGCACCGGTGCGCTGCCGGAGGTCGTGGGTGAACCGGGCGTCTGCGCCGAACTGGTCCGGCCCGGCGATTCCGCCGAACTCACCCGCGTCATCGGCCGCCTGCTCGACTCCCCGCAGATCCGGCAGCGGATGCAGCTCGCCGGCCGCGATCGCGCGGTCTCGGTGTTCAGCTGGGAGTCGGTGGCCGCGCAGACCGTCGAGGTCTACCAGCGTGCCATCGCCCGCCGCGGCGGCGAACCGGCCGAACTCACCACCACAGGAGGCGCCCCGTGCTGACCGTCGATTTCGAGCGCGCCGGTATCGGCCCGGGAACCCGGGTGATCGATGTGGGCTGCGGCGCGGGCCGGCATTCCTTCGAGGCCTACCGGCGCGGCGCCGACGTGGTCGCCTTCGATCAGGACGCCCCGGAACTCGCCGGTGTCGCGACCATGTTCGAGGCGATGGCCCAGGCCGGGGAGGCGCCGGCCGGCGCGAAGGCCGAGGCCGTCCACGGTGACGCGCTCGATCTGCCCTATGGTGCGGGCGAATTCGATGTCGTCATCGCGTCGGAGATCCTGGAGCACGTCCCCGCCGACGATGCCGCCATCGCCGAACTCGTCCGGATCCTGCGCCCCGGCGGGCAGCTCGTGGTGACGGTGCCCCGCTGGCTGCCGGAACGGGTGTGCTGGGCGCTGTCGGACGAATACCACGCCAACGAGGGTGGGCATATCCGCATCTACAAGGCCGACGAGTTGCGGGACAAGATCACCGCCCGTGGTCTGCGGCACACCCACCGCACCCATGTGCACGCCCTGCATTCCCCGTACTGGTGGATCAAATGCGCCGTGGGCGTGCACAAACCCGACCATCCACTCGTGCGGGCCTACCACCGGATGCTGGTGTGGGACATGATGAAACAGCCGCGGCTCACCCGGACCGCGGAGAAGGCGCTGGACCCGCTGATCGGTAAGAGCGTCGCCCTCTACTTCAGCAAACCGGCGGTGACCCGTGCCGCCGGTTGATCTACCGTCGGTACCTTCCGCTCTCACCCGCCGCCAATGCCTGGAGACCGCGCGATCGATCGCCGCGGTCCAGCGGCCCGACGGCTCGATTCCCTGGTCCCCGGGCGGTCATACCGACCCGTGGGACCATATCGAATCCGCCATGGCGCTGACCGTCGCCGGTCTGCGCGAGGAGGCGGTGGCGGCCTACACCTGGTCGGCGCGTACCCAGCGCGCCGACGGGTCGTGGCCGATGCAGTTCCGCGACGGCGAGGTCGAGAACGCCGCCACCGATGTGAACTTCTGCGCCTATATCGCCACCGGAATCTGGCACCATCTGGCCGTCACCGGGGACACCGAGTTCGCCGCCGAGATGTGGCCGGTGGTGTGCGCGGCGATCGACCTGGTCGTGGCCAGTCAGGGTGAGCAGGGCCAGATCTACTGGCTGCGCGACGGGGACAAGATCCTGCCCGAGGCCCTGGTCACCGGATCGGCCAGTATGTTCCACAGCCTCGGCGCCGCACTGGAACTCGCGCGCCGGTTCGGCGATCCCCGCCCGGACTGGGAACGCGCGCGCACCCGCCTCGGGGCGGCACTGCGTGACCACCCGGAGGTGTTCACCGAGAAGGACCGCTATTCGATGGACTGGTACTACCCGGTCCTCGGCGGCGCGTTACGCGGCCGCGCCGGGCACGCGCGGATCGCGCAGCGCTGGGACACCTTCGTGGTGGGCAATATCGGTATCCGCTGTGTGTCGGACCGGCCCTGGGTCACCGGCGCCGAGACCTGTGAGCTGGTACTGGCGCTGGAGGCTCTCGGCGATCACGACCGCGCCCGGCAGTTGTTCGCCAGCATGCAGCATCTGCGCGAATCCGACGGTTCCTACTGGACCGGGCTGGTGTACGCGGACGGGAAACGCTGGCCGGTGGAACGCACCACCTGGACCGGCGCGGCCGTGATCCTGGCGGCGGACGCGCTGTCGCGGACCAGTGCCGGCAACGGCATCTTCCGCGATCTGGCCGCCGACGCCGCCCCGGGCCGTCCGGTACCGGCGCGGGTCACCGGATAACCCGGGGCGGGTCTCTCAGAGTTCGGCGAGCCGCGGGACGACCGGGGCCACCGAATCGATCCACGCGGCGGGTGTTCCGCCCGGCGGCATCACGATGGCGGTATGGACGCCCAGCCCGGCATAGGCGGCCATATCCCGCACGAAATCGTCCGGGGCGCCCGGATCCGGGCTGCCCGCGAGCACGGTTTTGCGGATGCGCTCGTAGTCGGTGCCCAGATCGTCGCAGTGCCCGCGCAGCACGTCGAGTTTGTGCCGGACCTCCTCCGGTGTGGAGGCGAACAGGTTGCAGGCGTCGCCGTAGCGGGCCACCAGGCGCAGGGTCTTCTTCTCACCACCGCCGCCGATCAGCACCGTCGGCCGGTGCAGCGGTTGCGGATTACACAGTGTTTCCGCGAGCCGGTAGTGCGTGCCCTCGAAGGGGCCGTTGTTCTGTGGATCCCACATCTGCGCGGCTATCCGGAGTGTTTCCTCCAGTCGCTCGAACCGTTCGGCGACCGGCGGATACGGCACGCCCAGACCGTGATGCTCCCGTTCGAACCAGGCGGCGCCGATCCCCAGCGCGGCCCGGCCGCCGGACAGCACGTCCAGGGTCGCGACGGTTTTGGCGAGCAGTCCGGGATGCCGGTAGGTCACCCCGGTGACCAGCAGCCCCAGTTCGATATCGCTGGTGTGGGCGGCCATGAAGCCCAGGCTGGTGTAGCCCTCCAGCATGTTCGCTTCTGCCGGGAGCCCGGTCGGCTCGATCTGGAAGAAATGGTCCATGAACGACAACCATGTCGCCCCGGCGTTCTCCGCGGCCGCGCCCACCCGGGCCAGTTCACCCGCGATGGCGGCGGGACCGCCGTCGATTTCGAAGATCGGTATGTGGAAACCGAGTTCCATTCCGTCGTCCCCTTGCTGTGGTCGGTGATCTCCGTTCCACCACACGCTACGACCTGGAGTGCTCTCCAGGTCAAGACACGGCGGCGGGCTCGTCCGGTTCGCCGGTCGCACCCAGGAGCCGCAGCGCGCTGTCACGGAGGGCCCCGCCGGCGTCCCGCAGCGACATCCGGCCCGACTCGACCTGCTCACCCGCGGCGTGACCGAGGCCGATAACGGCCGCCGCCAGCCAGTCCGGATCGGCGGTGGCGTCGAATTCGCCGGTGCGCTGCCCTCTGCCGATCAGCCGGACGAGGTGATCCCGCACCGGGGCGTGCCGTTCGCTATCGGCGGTCTCCCGGCCTGCGGTCTGCCGCCGGAGCGCCGGTAGCGATTCGAACGCCCGCCAGCTCTCGTCGAGGAGCGCGAGCAGCGCCCGGGTGGCCGAACCGCTCTCCGGATCGGTCTTCGAGATCGCCGCCAGCGTCCGCTCGGTGAGCCGATCTGCGACCGCGTCGACCAGTTCGTCACGGGAGGTGAAGTGCGCGTAGACGGTTTGCCTGGTCAGGCCGGCTTCGGCGGCAATGGTGGCGAGTCCCGCCGCGGGCCGGCGGGCCAGGACCCGCGTGGCGGCGTCGAGGATGGCCCCGCGGCTGCGCTCGGCGTCGGCCCGCCGGCGCGGGGGAGCGGAATCAGTCAATTCTTACACCCTTGTCAAATTTCTCGGTGGTCCATAAAGTTGACATGACTGTAAGAATTCTACTCGGTACGGAGACCCATGAAGCTGCCACCGCACTGCACACCGGAGCAGTTCGTCCACGATTTCTTCGCGGAGTTCACCGCGGCCGCTCTCACCGACGCCGACCCCGCCGCGGTGGTCGACCGCTTCCACACACCCGATATCGAGCAGATCAGCGACGGAATCCGGCTGAACCGCGACCGTCTCGTCGCGCATCTACGCCCGATGCGCAAGAACCTGCGCGAGTACCGGTTCGAGGTGCACCGGGCCGTCGCCGACGGTGCCTGCATCGCCGCGCATCTGACGATTCACGCGCGCATGCGCAACGGATCGGTCCTGGCCACCGAGGTGTTCCAATTCGGCCGGTACACCGCCGACGGCCGCCTGCGCAGGGCAGAACAGATCACCCGGACCCTCACACCCGAATCCTGATCCCGGAGAAACCGTGCGCCACACACTCGCCCACACCGTCGCCCTGCTCTCGACCGGATTCCTGGCCGGTGCCTTCGGCTACACCGCGCTCAATCTGATCCCCGCGTTCCATCGTGTCCCGTTGCCGACGCGACTGGGATTCCACGCCGAGCTGATGCGGAACAACAGCGTGACAATGCAAACCGCCATGGTCCTCGCCGCGGTGAGTTGCGTGGCGCTGATCCTCCTGCTCCCACCGCGGGCCCGGGTACTCGCGGCCGCCGCCGCGACCGCGGTGATCGGGGTATTCCTCATCACCCGTTTCGGCAATGTGCCGATCAACCAGCAGATCAAAGCCTGGGCCGGGGACAGCGCATCCGCCGATCCCGCCGCACTCGCCCGCTGGGACCGATTCCACCTGCTGCGCACTCTCGCCGCGGCCGCCGCCTTCGGACTGATCATCGCCCTGACCTTGCAGGGATCGCGCCGGCCCGGTGGCCGTGCGGAGCAGGCCGGCCACGCCGCACAGTGACCGGTTCGCGCCCCGCGCGATCATTCGAATCGGCGTGATCCCAACCCGGCCTCCCGGCCCCGGGGTGGCGCAATAGCCGTACCGGGCGGTATCGGTGCTGGTCGCGGCCCGCGACCGCCCGGCGGATTACCCGGCCGCCCGGACCCGCGCCGTCACGGGCGGGCCGAGCGACCGGCCGGCCGCACTATCGTCAGCATTCATGCA
>NZ_JBSFRU010000350.1:0-6454 GCF_053589395.1 Nocardia sp. NPDC003345 | reverse complement strand
CTGCCGAGAACCCGCTCGCAGTCGGCGAGATTGCGCTCGTGCAAGGTGACCGCCTCGGCGACCCGCCCCACCGTCCGGTAGGCGCCGGCGAGGTTGTTGCGGGAGGTCAGAGTGTCGGGATGCTCGCCACCGAGGACCCGCTCGAAGTCGGCGAGACTGTGCTCGAACAGAACGATGGCGCGCTCGGACATCCCTTGGCCGTTCAGAAACAACGCCATGAGGTTCAGGATCTCGGCGGTGGTGACGTCTGGGTCGGTGCGGGTGGCGAAGGTATCGATATGGGGGAGCAGCGCTCTCCAGACCGGCCAGGTAACGGGGTCCTCGTAGTTCGGCAGGGCTGTTTGCAGGGTGGTCATGGCGTGGGTGCGGGCGTGCTGGATCACTTCTGGTGCGCGGTGCGGGTCTGTGGAGTCGGGGGTACGAGCGACGGTTTGGACGAGGCGGTGAATGGACAGCGTCCGGTGGTGGGGGTCGGGGGTAATCAGGCTATAGGTGGTCAAGGTGCCGAGCGCGGTCCCGAGATCGACCGCGTCGGCCAGCCCCTCGCACAGGATCAGCGGAATGTCGTCGGGGCCATACCAGGCCAGGGCGCGCAGCAGGTCCGCGGCCGTGGGTGTGGTTTCGGTGACCTGGTCCAGTGTGATGCGCCAGATCCGGGCGATAGTGCGTTGCGGGTCGACGGTGGCCGCTCCACGCTCCAACATGCGACCCGGGTCCTCCGTCAGCAAAGTGAGGTAGTCGGCGGGGGTAAGGAACGGATTCTGCGCCAGGTACGCCCCAGCTTGATCGATCGCCAGTGGCAGATGCCCCAACTCCGCACACAATTGTGCGGCGCCCTCGCAGTCGCGTGGTCCGCCGGCGGTGATAATCCCGGTCAGCAGCCGCAAAGACTCCTCCTGTTCGAGGACGTCCAAGCGCAGCGTGTTCGCCGCGGGTGACCACCCAGTGGCCAGGCGGCTGGTCACGATCACCCGCCCGGTCCGGGCTCGGTCGAGGACTACAGCGATGTGGGCGGGGTCGTTGACGTTGTCCAGGATCAGCAGCCATCCGGTGTGGGAGGCCAGCCACTGCAACGCCCGCTCGGTCAACTCCTCCACCAGCAACGCGCGCGCGAGCTCGGGTTGCAGCGCGGTCGCGAACTGTGCCAGACCCTGCTCGACCGCCGCGGCGGTATCGGCGGTGATCCACAGGATCGGAGTGCGCCCGTGGGGGCGGGTCGCGGCCCAATGCGAGACCAGGGTGCTCTTGCCGATCCCGCCGAGCCCGTGCACCGCCGAGACCACCACCTGGCCCCCTCCATCGGCGAGCAGGGTGTCGAGGCGCTCGAGTTCGGGTGCGCGACCCTCGAACCGGCCCCGTACGACCGGGAGGTTGTCGATCCCGGGCGGGGCGTCGACCTGTGCGGCCGGGCGCAACGCCTCTGGCGGCAGGCTCACCACCACCGAGTTCGCGCCGGTCTGAATGGCCCCGACGTGTCCACCGGGGGCATTGACCGCGACCGCTCCCGCACCCGACGCCGTCACCGGACCCGCGACCGGCGGTGGTGCAGCGGCCGGATCACGTTTGGAACCGAACCCTTTCACGGAAACGGCTACTCGGTCTGGTGGCTGGTGGAAATGTCTCCGGCGTTGCCGCTGACCGCGACCGATCCCGCACCCGAGGCGGTCACCGCGCCCGGCGCCGGCGCGACGACCGGATCCTGCCCCGCTGCTGGCGGCACACCAGCAGCGCCGGATCCGCTAGCGCTGATGTTGCCGACCGTGCCGTGCGCGGCCACGCTCCCCGCGCCGGCCGCGGTGACCGAGGGCCGGGCAGGGCCGGACTGCCGCTGATGCAGCCACAGCGAGGTGCCGCACCCCACCACGGTCAATACCACGACCGCGACCCACAACCACCATGGCCCGCCCCCGGTGGCCATATTCACCACCACCGCCAACCCGGTACTGACCAAGGCCCCCGATACCGCAGGGGCGAGCACCCGCACCGGAGAGCCGGAACCCGCGCTCATGCTGTCCCCTCGCTGTCGAAACCGTTTGCTAGGCAGTCATACCCGGCGATCCCATTATTAAGGATGTCTGCTACCCGCATCCCCACAATCGCAGTTCCCCCAATGACCGGAATGACAGGCGCTGGTTCCTCCGCCGCTTCTGTGGCCCTTTCGCCGGTGAGGCAGGCTGACCCGGTGGCCGCAGACGATGCCATCGAGACCGGGTTGCGCGACCCATCCGCCAAGGCGCTTCCGCGCTGTGCCGAAGGTTCCCGACAACGATCGTTTATGCGAACCATGTCAGTCGGTGTCAGGGCCCTCGGGCTGAGCTACGCGCGGCTGCGAGGATGTCCGTCGTGATCGTTCCGAGAGGTCCGCGGCCGACGAGATATTCGTGAGTTCTGTGCGCGTGGCGACCTTCAACGTCCTGTCTCCACTGCTCGCCGACTGGCATCTCCGTAAGAATGTGATCGCAGAGCAACTGCGGAAGGCCAGCCCCGACATCATCGGCCTGCAGGAGGTCTATGCCGGTGGGGGCCGGGAGGAGGCCATCGCCGATCTGCTCGGCCCGGACTGGCACATTGCGTGGCACTCCCAGACGACTCCGGACGGGGTCGGACTGGCGCTGGCCAGCCGCTGGCCCTTCGTCGATATCCGCGAGCACGGGCTGGGCGTCACCGATCGCGCGGCAGCCTTTCCTTGGTCGGCTGTGGTTGTCGCGGCGGTGCAGGCGCCACAACCATTCGGAACACTGCGTATCGCCCACCACAAACCGGTCTTCCAGCTCGACTACGAGTACGAACGCGAGCTGCAGGCCGTCGAGGCGGCCCGTTTCATCGACGACGTCCTCGACCGACGTGAGGACCATGTTGTGGTCGTCGGCGACTTCGATGCCGCCCCGGACTCGGCCAGCATCCGGTTCTGGACCGGACGCCAGTCACTGGCAGCAACGAGCGTCAGCTACCACGATGCATGGGAAGCGCTGCGGCCAGACGATCCCGGACACACCTTCACTCCGGACAACCCACTGGTCGCCCGCGGTGACATGTCCTCGGCCGCAGGTCGGCGCATCGACTACGTACTCGTGCGGGGGGCCAGTTCCGGGCCACGCTCGAGGTGCGGGCTGTCGACCGGATCTGCGTTGATGCCGGCGAGGTTCAGGCGAGCGACCACTACGGCGTACTCGCCGAACTCGTTGTTCCGTCACGCGCTCCCGGGGTGTGGAGCTGATACCGAGACGGAATTACGGGACATCCCTCACCGGCCCAGCACGGCAAGCTCGCCCCTGTCTCGAAACCTTGGTTACGAGACAAGGGAAAACCGCCGATAGCCGCATGGAAGTGGGTCTTGCCGGCGGCTACTCGACGAATCTCAGGTGTGTTGAATCGGTTCGGTCAGGTTGGTCAGTGCTGATCGGATGTGGTGTCGGCTGGTGCCGGCCGCAGACGCCGAAGTCGGCGCGGAACCGGTGCTGAACCGCCGGTGCGGGTGAGTTCCGCACCGGCGGTCGGGCTGTCTACTTGCGGGCCGGTGTTCTACGGGCGGGTTCGCTCGCGGTGGACAGCAGCACCGTTGCGAGAACGGTGCAGGTGACGGCGAGCGGTGGCAGTGCGCCCGAACCCCACCTGGTCAGGGCGAGACCGCCGAGTAGACCGCCGAGGCAGACACCCAGATACGTGCCGGAGGTGTTGAGCGCCAGCGCTTGTGGGGCGAGTGGGCCGGACAGGTTGGCGAGCCGGGCTTGGATCGCGGGTGAGTTCCAGAAGGCGGCCGCACCCCACACTGCGATTACGGGCAGCACGGCCGTCATCGGGACCGGGCGTATGCCCCACAGCAGCCACAGGATGGCCATGGACCCGGCGATGGCGCTCATACCGATCAGCAGGGCACGGTCCGGGCCGTGCCGGTCGGTCATCGTGCCGCCGGCCCACATGCCGAGGGTGCCCGCGATACCGGCCAGCCCGAAGGAGAGGGCGCGGGCGTCGACGGCCGCCCCGGCGACATCGGTGAGGAACGGCGCGAGGTAGGTGAGCATCATCATCGAGCCGGTCATCAGCGACATGTTGGCCAGCAGGCCGAAGGTCACCGGTCGTCGTCCCAGGCTGCCTAGCTGGGCCCGCCAGTCGGGCGTGGAACCGCCGAATATCCCGCGCGGCACGGTGATCAGCAGACCGGTGAGGGCGAGCAGGCCGCACACCGCCATGGTGGCGAATACCGCGCGCCAGCCGAACATGCCACCGATCCAGGTGCCGATCGGCACCCCGACCGCGATGGACCCGGTGACGCCCAGCGCCACCACCGCGACATAGCGCCCGACCTTCGCGGCGGGCGCCCGCTGGACCGCGGTGGCGAACAGTGCCGGTGTCGCGACCGCGGCGGCTGCCGCTGCGGCGACGCGCAGGATCAGCAGCATGGTGAACGACGGTGTTCCCGCTGCGGCCGCATTGGCAGCGACGAACGCGCACAGGCTCGCCACCAGCAGCAGGCGTCGGGGGGCGCGGGCCAGGGCGACGGCGGCGACTGGTGCCACCAGGGCGACGGTGACGGCGAATACGGTGATGAGCTGACCGGCGGCGGCTTGGCTCACGCCGAGATCGCGCGCGATCTCGGGCAGGACACCGGCGATCACATAGTCGTCGGTATAGAACACGAACGAGGCGGCGAACAGCGCCGCCAACCACTTGGGCATAGGGGTACTCCCACTGAGTGCGAAGCGGACGGCACATCCGAGGAAAGGGGATGGCCGCGCGGACGACAGCGGGTCCGACCGGTGGACTTGAGAGCAGCACGAATTACCGCGCCGTCAGGGCGCGGTGTCGCCGACTCGGGGCAGCCACCGGGGACCGGTGGCTAGAGTCTGTCCGCCTCTGTCGCAGTGGTCACGAAGCACACCCTACCGCCGAGACATTCGTCGTGAGCCGGGTGTTCAGCCGACCGCCTTCAGGTCACGGGGTCTGCCGGGCGAGGTTCTGGTCCAGGGTGAGAGGCCCGATTGGTTGCTCCTCCCCCGCCGATCAAGTCGTGGAACGGAAGCCGTGGCGGAGTGCGAAGCCGGCCCCGTTCGTCGCGATCCGGACTAGGTGACTTCGAGAATTCTCTCCTATGAGAGCCGGTCAACGATCTGCGGCGCTGATGCCCGGATCGTCCCGGGTATCCACTCGGTCGAGGGCATTGTCGATCAGCTGGTTGTTCAGCCCGTATTCACCCAGGACCGAACGCAGCCGGTCCACGTCCAAGGCGTGCAGGAGACTCTTCGTGGGCCGTTCCCGGTCGTTCTCGGGGATCGCTGCGTCCGCCAGCCCTTGGATAAGGGCGGCGAAGCGGTTGCTGCGAGTGGCGAGCCAGCCGCGGGGATCGGCCGGGTCGATACCGTCGCCGATCCAGTCGGCCAGCACGGCGACGGCGGCTTCCTTGCTGGCCGGGTCCAGCGTGGAGGAGGCCACGATATCGAGCACCGGCGCCTCGTGCGCCCACACCGCGACGTCCTCGTCCCAGGCCTGGCCGGGCAGGGGGTCGAAGTCCGGATCGACGGTGACGGTGAGGATGTCGGGATCGACGTGCACGCCCCAGTTGTCGCGGTATACGCCGGTGATCTCGGCGACGACCTAGGCGGCCCGTTCGTCTTCGTCGGCCCAGACCAGGGCATCGGCCAGCGCCAGCGGCAGGGCTTCGCGCGACGACCACGGAATGTTATGCCACCCCATCCGGGCCTGCTCATACTTCTCCCGGGCCAGGGTGTCGGCGGAATCGTCGGCCTGGTCCCAGCTGTGATCGTCTGCCAGCACGTTCAGTTCGTCGGGTGCGGCGGGCCTGGTTGGCCGCGATGACGGCGTGCAGGTGGGTGATGCGTTGCCCGTACACCTTCGGGATCCGGCGCTGCGCCTCGGAGAGGGCGGCCACGGCCGCTTCCTGCTCGGCGAGCTTCGGTCCCCAGACCTCATCGGTGGCCAGCGTCTCGCGGTGAGTGCTCAGGTGCCGGTCCAGCTGCGCCTGGGCCCGGTCCAGCTGGTCTTCGAGTTCCTGTCGGCGGGCGTCGTAGTCGAAGGAGAACTGTTCGCGCGCGGTCGGTCTCGGCGCGTTTGCGCAGCGCGGCCGCGGTCGGGTCGCCCAGATCGCCGGCCTTGCCCGCGGTCCGGGCGGCCTGGGTGGCGACCGAGGCATACATGCGCACCGTCGCGCCCAGCTCCTCACGGTCCACGTGATCGGGCCACAACCGCGCGGACTTCGCGGAGGGGTTGGTGCGGATCTCGCTGCCCCGCGTACGACCTTCGCAGGGTCGAGATCGAGGGCAGCACGGCCTGGTCGTACGCCTGGCGTGAGGGCCATTCCATGGATGACTGGAATCTGGCCGAGTTCGTGCACAACGGATTGGGCAGTTACTTGAACCGGTGTGTGGCCTGGTTGAAGCGGGACAGGGCAGCGTCCGATAATCAATCGGCTAACTGAGGTTGCCCCGGTCTTCCGGTT
>NZ_JBSFRU010000349.1:0-6461 GCF_053589395.1 Nocardia sp. NPDC003345 | reverse complement strand
GAGCCCTCCAAGGAAGCGGGGGAACCTCACCGTCCGGAAACTCAGCGCCGAGCATCTGCTGCGGCTGGTCGGTGAGATGGCCTACGCGTACGGCCCCACGAAGATGAGGCTCGAAGTCCTCCACGCCAGAAAATGCGACTGGAAATGCAAGAAAGCCAAGGTCACATCGGCGTGGAAGTGTGTCTGCAAGTGCGCAGGTGAGTTCCACGGCGGAAAGGGAGACCGCAACGACTGGTACCCGGCCGGAGGCAGCACCATCGTCTGCTACGACAAGACACAGATTGATCAGCTGATCATCGCCAAGGGGCAGCTCCCGGCCGACAAGAGAGTTCCCCGACCTGTACCGCCACCTACCTCCGGGCCGGCACCGGCGGTCGAACCACCGGCATACCGGCCGGCGCTACCGCCAGCCCGGCCCGCGGCGAAACCCGCACCGGTCTCGCCGCCACCGCGGACGGTGGTGCCGATGAGCAGCCGTCCCAACACCCCACCCCACCGACCCGGTCCGGCCACACCGCGTCCAGTTTCCAGATCGGCTCGCCCGGTCGCCGTGAAAATGCGGCGCCCGGTATCCCGCCCGCTGGCCGCAGTGCTGGCACTCGTAGCCATCGGTGGCGGCATGTGGCTGGGATTTCGGCCCGACACACCACCTGAACAGCGGGTCACCGACCGAGGTACTGTCCAGCCAGCTCCGCCTCGGCTAGAGAAGCAGCCACCCCCTCCTCTGCCAGCAGAACAGCCAGCCCCGGCGCCTCGGCTGCCCGCTGGCTGCTCCCCCTTCCAGCAGGGGTGCTGACAATGCCGCGCCAGAACCCGTAGATAGGGAGGGCCACAGCTCCTGGCGATCGCCATTACTCGTCGGGTCTCAGCGCTGCCCTGGATCAGGAACCAGATGGTTCAGGCGTCTTTGCTCAGCCAGTGGACGGGTGGTCCTGCACGGCGGGCAGTTACACCGATCCCCATGGAGTCGAGAGTGTCACGCCAGTGTGCGCGCCAGACCGTGCGGACCTCATCATCAGACAGGGCAGCATCGACCCTCACCACGCGTTTCTCGTCCCTGAAAGGCCATGGAGAGGGGTCGCCGATCGCCAGACAGATCCGCGCGAGAATCGCGCGGCGCACGATGTCTCGCAGGCGGTCGACGGCGTAGCCGATCCTATCGAGGTTGTCGTTCTCCTTTGTCGACTCCGGCACGGCGGAGATGGCGTTGAGCGTCTTTCGGAACTCCTTCATCGTCATTTCGCCGCCGTGCACGATGACTGATCGCAGATTGTAAAGGTGCTTGAGGTCTTCGAACAGCATCTGTGCAGGATCGTCGTCGCCGGCGAGCAGGGCAGCGACCCGTGAACACAGGCGCAGTGTCAACCCTTCGCCCTCCCTGGCGCCGATCACCACCCCCTCCAAGGCGGTGGCGAGCTGGACCAACTGCTCGGTGTAGCGCGCCGTGTGGTCGAGGTCGGTGAAGTTCCGTAGCGCCTGCCTGAACGAGCTCCACAAGTCGTCACCGCCGGTACGGGTCAAGGCGGAGTCGACCAACTTGCTGAGCGCTTCCAACATCGGCCCCTCCGTTCCGGTGAGGCGTGCAGTCCGGCGCACGGTAGAGACCTCGTCATCGCGCATAAGGCGCTCATTGAGCCGTGCGGGTCGCGCCGAGATCCTGCTGCTCGCTCCACTCACCTGGAATGCAGCTTGGGCATTCGCACATGTCAGAAGAGCGATGGTGAGTTCGAAGCGGTCCAGGGATGCTTTCAGGCTGTAGTCGTGGTGGTATTCCACCCCCGAGACCGTGCTCCGAGCGATCAGCAGAGAGTAGGGCGGCCGGTAGGGCGGCTGTGGGCGAATACGTTTCCATGCGTGCTCGGCGTCGGGGATTTCCTTCCTGACTCGGCGAACCAGCTCGTGGTCGCCGGCGGTGAGGATGGTGATGCCGTTGATCTCGACCTCGGCGTCAGGTTCAGCGACCAGGTGGGAGATGTGCCGGGTCACGATGAGCTGATAGGGGCGACCTTCGACGACATCTCGGAACCGTCCGACGGCGTCGGCCACTTCGGCGCCAGCAGGGTCGTAATCTCCGATCCTGGAGCACCGCTCGACGCAGAACTCAAGGAAACTGGACAACAGCCGCGAGACCGTGAACTCCGGCCCAGGGTTGTCGGTGTCGGCTGGCAGCCCTGCAGGAGCGGCACCGATCACAGCTGCGGCGAGTTCGGCGTAGGCAGGTAGCTTCTGGATCGCGGTCCAAGCGAAGTCGACATGGGCCTGGAGATGCCTGTGAGAGTCCGACGTCGGGATGGCGTTCTCCGCCCTTAGCACCTCGAACGCGGCTACGACGAACTTCCCTGCGACGACATCCAACTCGCTCAAGTGACTCCTACGAACGCAACCAGCCGCTGCGGCAGCGGCTCCATGCTGACGATTCTCAGTCGGGGTCCAAGGAACACACAAGATGAGACCGCCAAATCCGCCTCGCGTGACAGAACCGCACCTGCGTTCGAAGGAAGCTGACTACGTCCGGAAGTGACCAACAGCAGTTGTTCAGCACGATCGGTGGGGGCCGGTAGGGCCTCTGTACATTCGGGTCCATCTCGGAGGACCACCGCGGGTTCACACCAGCTCGTTCGCCTTCCACTCCAGAAAAACGCTGGTCATAGGAGTCACGTAGAGGCGGGGCTTCAGTTCTCCGTTTTCCAGTCGCTGCTCTGTGACAGCGCCTCCTCCACCTTGGATGACCGATTTGAGGTGCTCCGGAAGGACGCCGTGCCGGTTCTCGATCAGAACGGACCGCTCCTCGGATGGCAGCCCATCCCACCACCGGTTGAGTGCGTCGCGGCGCTTGGCCAGCGCAGAAGCAGCCTCAGGTTCAAGCTGAAACGGTGTTGGGGAATCGTGTGGGGCCCAGGATGTACTTGCCACTCCAACACCAGCCCTGTTCAATTCGACCACCAGGGAGCTGGGTAAGTCCGACTCCGGGTTGGCGAGTAGCCGGACCCGGTCATGCAGGTTCAACTGGAAGAACCAGGCCATCGTCGACGGAACCTCGGATTCATTCATTCCTGGATTGAATCAGCCGGCCGCCGCTTTGGAAACGGTTTCGACGATGGCCTCATCGATCCAGCGGGCCAGCAGACTCAGTGCAGACAGCCGCTCGAACGCTGACTGTTCGTCCAGTTCCACCTCGTCATTGGGCAGATGCCCGATCGGATTCCGAATAGCTCCGAAGCAACCCGCACCGAAGTCCATGACTCCGATGCGCATGGACTTCGCGGTTTGTTCGTTGCTGATACCGGAGTAACGCAGTCGGGGTTTTCCAGGCTCGGGTGGATTGTTTGAAAACGCCTGCTTCACGAGATCGGTCTCGGATAGATCCCGCCGCCCAGTCTTCTGCTGTAAGAGTGAGTTCACTGCTTTGGCCGCCGCCAACACCGCCTCGTGGCGGTGACCGGTAGACCACTGGGCGCTAGCGGCGTCCCAAATCAAAGGGTGCAGCATCGAAGCATTGATTTGAGGCGAGGAGTCCGTCCCTCCGAGACGTTCGATCAGCTCGGCCTGGTAGTCGAGGCGGACAATGAGCCGGCGTACCGCATCGCGCACCCCCCGGTGCGGCTCGAAGTCGTCATCAGTGCGTTCGCAATCGAAATTTTCCCGTGCCCAAGTGGGATATAGCCGCTTCAGGATCGGCTCGACAATCTCCAGGAGCTCGACCGTCCGACCATGGCCGCAGGTCACGTACGCCGAATCGTGAAGGTTGTAGCGGGGTGTGGTCTCCTCCAGGAAGTTGACAAGGTGCTTGCGCACCCACTGGACGTCGACACCTTCGAACCTCATAGCTGCATCATCGCCGGGTCCTCGAAGTTCAGCACAGGATTTATTCAGCTATTTCCGGTTGAGCCCAAGATCCTCTTCTGAACACTCCGAGGGTGTAACTCCGGACCGATACTGCCCGATCGCTGTCTTCCCTCGGTGTTCAGAAATCGTGTACCGAACGCGAGCTGTTTCTCAACACGCGCACCGCCCTTTTTGCGCTCAGGCGAAGGAGTCGACCTTGCCAGTCGATCGTAAGGGCCCAGAGCGTTCCCTCCGGCCGAGCGGGAGGGAGCGCCTGGTTGCGAAGATCGACATCTTGATGTCAACTCGCCCCGGCCGTTTCGGCGACGATCCTGCGCGAATCCCCTACCCGCGCTGGGCCGGATTCCGCGAAGGCCCGTGGCGATCGGGAAGTTCGGTGGCCAGTGGGTGTGGTTCGCCGGTGAGGTGCGCGACGGCGGTGGCGACTTCGGAGATAGTGGCGGTGGTGTAAATGCCGGTCACTCCCCCGCCTGTTTGGCTGTGGCGGGCGAATTCCCGCGCGACGGCGGTGCCGTAGTGGCGCTCGACCCAGGTGATGGTGGTGTGGCGTAGCCAGTGGATGGAGATGCCGTGAGTGAGCACCCAGGGCAGGTGCTTACCGAGGCGTTCGAACAGGTGGTTGTAGCGGCGGCGGGTGATCGGGTTACCGTTCCGCGCGCGCAGCAGTGGACCGGACGCCGACGCACCACGCTGTTCGGCGTGCCGGCACAAGGCTTGCATGAGGGTGGGTGAGATCGGTTGCCACAGCTGTGTTCCGCCTTTCTCGCGGAGAAGGATCACTGACTGCACCGGATCCAGGTCCTGGGGCCGCAGGGCCAGCGCTCCGGCGCGACGGCAGGCGGTTTCGGTGTGTAGCCGCAGGATCAGGCTGTCCAGTTCCGGGTCGTTGCCGGTGCTGGCGGCGACCTCGACGATCTGCGCCAGCAGGTCGATTGGCAGGGCGCGTCGGTTGGATCGGGTCCGTTTGGGTTTGGCCAATCGGGCAGCGGGATTGTCGCGAGGATCGACGAGCCGGCTGTCCTCGGCATGCCGATACAACTTCCGCAGAGCATCGATGACGTGCCGGACTACTTCGTTGCCGCCGCGATCAGAACGCCGGATTACCCGACTTGCGCGGATCTGTTCACACAGCACCTGAAGGTCCGCGGTGTTGGGTTCATCGAGTCGCCGCTCACCCCAGCCCGGTTGAGCCAAGATCTTGTGCCAATACGTGCAGTAGTGATCGCGGGTGCGGCCCTCGGGCATCCTGTCGATGACTGCCGGGATGAACTCGGCGAAGGTCGGTGCGTGACGAGCGGTCGCGACCCGGGATCCGGTGCCGAGGTCGGCGGTGGTGAGGCCGAAGCGTTCCATCATCATCTGCACGGCGGCGATATCGGCCTGGGTACCGGTGGTCATTCGGGTGCTCCTTCGGCGAAGCGGCGGGCGAGGATGTCGTCGAGGACCGCGGCTGGATACACGACCAGCAGTGCCTGGTCGGAGTCGGCGGCGAGCAGGACCCGGTCGTGGATGCGGATGCCCGCGGAATGCCGGACGGCGGCGGGCAGGGAGAGGTGCCCGTACTTGGTGACGCCACGGCGGCCGTGGCCCGGGCGAGTGATCAACACCAGTCCCCCGGTGACCCGCCACGACAGCAGGTCTCCGGGATGCCAGTCGAGGGCTCCGACGATGGCTTTGTCGACGACACGGCCGTTGGTGTCGACGGGCCGGATACTGTGCACGGCCTTCGATCGCACGGGTTCCTCGAGGGCCGCCATCGGCAGGGCGGGACCCGATGCAAAGACGGACGGGTCGCCGATTCCGGGCCGGTCGGTGAATGAAGGAAGCAGTGGCGCCAGTGTGTCATCGGTCACAATTTTCACCCCCAACCGGGGTGAAACCGCAGGTCACGGTGGTGACAGGAAAATGGGTGTCCAGGCAGTGCACGGACACGGCTTTTTGGGGCACAAATGCAGCAAAAAGTGTCCGGAGGGGGATACAGCGGCTATCCACAGAGATCGACCTGCGCAAACACTGATGTATCTGGGAAATCCTCTGCCCTGGATCGCCAGACGGGCCGATGCCGGGGGTCAACATCGGCTGAAGCTTTAGTATTCGGCCGAACGCAACACCGAGGACAGACCATCCCGCGCGTGCGGGACCGACGTACGGGATGCTGCACCTGCAGTCCGCGCTCACGGACCATCCCCGCCCGTGCGGGGCCGACACGACTTGCCGCAATCCGCAGCGGCCGACCAGCGGACCATCCCCGCGTGCGGGGCCGACCCGACTACCTCACAAAAGCCCCGCTGGAACTGAGGACCATCCCCGCGCGTGCGGGGCCCACGGCTCGGTGCGGCTGCTGATCGGTCACGCCCTAGGACCATCCCCGCGCGTGCGGAGCCGACCAGCCCAAGCAGACCCGGGTCAGCTCCAAGCACGGACCATCCCCGCGCGTGCGGGGCCGACCCAGCCCGGGGCCATATCGATCGCGCCCATGTAGGACCATCCCCGCGCGTGCGGGGTCGACTCGGGCAGCCCTCCAAAGTCGTAGTCAACACCCGGACCATCCCCGCGCGTGCGGGGGGTCGACATCGCGACCGGATGCGCCGCGAGCGCAATGGTGGGACCATCCC
>NZ_JBSFRU010000348.1:0-6550 GCF_053589395.1 Nocardia sp. NPDC003345 | reverse complement strand
TATCGCGTGCTGACAGCAGACGCTTCGGGGGCCGAACCCCGCGCGGCGGAGCCGCGCCAATAAACACAGAACCTTGACGAGAAAGGTCACCTTCTCGCCTTGGCGGGCGGGGTCACCTTCGCACCTCCGCACCTCCGCGGGCGGGGTCACCTACTCACCTCCGCGAGCAGGGACACCTGCCTCACCCCGGCGTGCAGGTCACCTGTCTCACCTCGGCGTGCACGGTCCCCCACCTCCCCACCCCGGCGAGCAAGGTCAGTTGTCTCACTATGGCGAGCAATGCACCTCCTCACTTTGGCGTGTGAAGTCACTCCCCAACCTCCACAAGCAAGCCCACCACCCCACCTTCCCGAGCAAGGTCACTTTTCTCGCCTCGACATGCAAGCCCACCTGCCTGCCTCCGCCTCTCAGACCACCTCCCACCCCCATACCCCACCTCCACGACACCCCACCCCCGACCACACCCCCGAAACTCACACCCTCACACCAACAGAGAATCCTGTCGCCCCCTCTGCGTAGGGTCTGGCCTGTGGCAGTCACCAAGAACAAACCCGTGTACCGGTGTTCGGAGTGCGCGCACGAAGTCGCCAAATGGGTCGGGAAATGCCCGGGGTGTGGGGCCTGGGGAACAGTCGACGAGGCTCTTCCCGTGGCCACGGCGGCAGCTGTGGGCGGGCGGAAGGCCATGCTGCCGACCACTGCGGCGGCGCCGCTGTCCCGGATCGATTCGCAGACCACGACCGCCCGCCCCACGGGGGTGGCCGAGCTGGACCGTGTTCTGGGTGGCGGGATCGTCGCGGGGTCGGTGGTGTTGCTCTCGGGCGAACCGGGGGTCGGTAAATCCACTCTGTTGCTCGAGGTCGCGCACCGGTGGGCGCGGCAGCGGGATGAGCGTGCGCTGTATGTGACGGCGGAGGAATCCGCGGGGCAGGTGCGGCTGCGGGCGGACCGGACGGGTGCGGTGCACGACCGGGTGTATCTCGCCGCGGAGTCGGATCTCGCGGTGGTGCTCGGGCACGTGGATCAGGTGAAACCGACTCTGCTGGTGGTGGATTCGGTACAGACGATGTTGGCTCCCGATACCGACGGCGTGATCGGCGGTGTCACTCAGGTCCGGGCGGTGACCGCCGCGTTGACCTCCTTGGCGAAGGCGAGCGGGATCGCGGTGCTGCTCGTCGGGCATGTCACCAAGGACGGGGCGGTGGCGGGGCCGCGCACGCTCGAGCATCTGGTCGATGTGGTGTTGCAGTTCGAGGGCGACAAGAACACGGCGTTGCGGATGATCCGGGGGATCAAGAACCGTTTCGGCAGCGCGGACGAGGTGGGTTGTTTCGAGCTGCGCGACGACGGAATCGTCTGTGTCACCGATCCTTCCGGCTTGTTCCTGCATCATCGCGCGGATTCGGTACCGGGGACGGCCGTCACGGTGGCGATGGACGGGAAGCGTCCGCTGGTGGGCGAGGTCCAGGGGCTCACCGTGGAGACCCAGGTGCCGGCCCCGCGCCGCGCGGTGAGCGGCCTGGACTACAACCGGGTCGCGATGGTGCTGGCGGTCCTGCAGAGCCGCTGTGGACTGTATGTGGGCAAACAGGACGTTTACGCGGCCACTGTGGGCGGGATGCGGCTGACCGAGCCGGCGGCGGATCTGGCGATCGCTCTCGCCATCGCGAGCGCGGCCCGCGATACCGCCCTGCCGCCCGGCTGGGTGATCCTCGGCGAGGTGGGGCTGGCCGGTGAGGTCCGCCGGATCACCTCCACCACTCGCCGCCTCGCCGAGGCCGAGCGGCTCGGGTTCACGACCGCGGTGGTACCGCCGGGTGTGGACGGCAAGAACACGCCGCTGAAGCTGCATGAGGCGTCGAGCCTGCGGGGCGCCCTGCGGCTGGCCGGGCTGTCGCGCAAGTAGCTGTCAGGCGATATTGAACGGTTCGGGTGCGCTGCGTACCGAACCGAGTTGTGCCACGACGTTGTACGCGCCGGTCGGCACCGGGACCCGCTCACCCGCGCATTCCGGCTGCGAGGTCGCGCCCGTCCAGGTCACCGTGAACGCGGCCTGCTCCCCACGATCCAGGGTGCGCATATCGGGGTCGCCGTCGGGGTAGCAGTCGGTACTGGCCCACAGTCGCCGGCCACCGTCGAGGCTGTGCACCGACACCTGCTGCAGGCCCGAACCCATATCGCGCGAGCACGGTTCACCCGAGATATTGGTGATCACGATGCCGAAGACCGGTTCCTCCCCCACCCGGTAGGTGGGTTGCTGCACCGATACCTTGATCGCCAGCGACTGATCGGCGCACTGCCCGGAGGCCGCCGGCGCGGGGCCGGAAGTCTGCCCGGCGGAGGTCGTTTCCCGGGCCGCGCTCGTGCTGGAGGAGGACGGCGCCGACGTCGGACTCGCGGCGGGTTCGGTGGTCTCGGTGGAAGAGGTCGCCGCCACCGCGCCGGGCGAGTCGCCGCCCCGGGAGACGGTTACGACCAGCCAGATCACCACCGCGAGCGCAACGATCAACGCTCCGATGGCAAATACTCGACGCCGCCAGTAGATCTCCGGCGGAAGTGGTCCTGTCGGTTCCAACACGTGTCAACGGTAAGCGCATCGGGCGCCGACAGCGGTCAACGGCACACCGCGAGTGCCGTCAGGCGATTTCACCGATATCGCCGACGACGCGCTGTAGCTGCACCCGGCCCTCGGCGAGGCCGTACGTGGCACAGGCGATCGCGCACTCGCCGGCCCGTACCCGCTGCGCCACCACGGCGGACTGCTCCATCAGCCGGCTGCTGGTCTCCACCACGTGGCGGGCCGTGAACTCGTAGGCGTCGGTGAGTCCTTCCCGCCGGCCGGCCAGGATCGAGGGCGTGACCTTCTCGACGATGCTGCGGATGAAACCGTCGGGCACCTCCCCACCGTCCAGCGTGTCCAGCGTCGCCTTCACCGCACCGCAGCTCTCGTGGCCGAGCACCACGATCAGTGGGATGTTCAGCACGCCGACCCCGTATTCGATCGACCCGAGCACCGAGGCATCGGTCGCGTGGCCCGCCGTCCGCACCACGAACATATCGCCGAGGCCCTGATCGAAGATCAATTCCGCGGCGACGCGGGAATCGCTGCAACCGAACAGGAGGGCGGTCGGGCTCTGGCCCGCCACGAGCTTGGCTCGGTCGGCGGCTCCCTGACTAGGATGCTGCGACGTGCCCTTCACGAAACGCTCGTTTCCTTCGCGCAGCGATTTCCAGGCACTTACCGGGTTGGACTGAGGCATGGTGTCCATTCTGCACGATTCGATGCGGCCCTCTGCTTCGGTCCTGTTACGGCACGGCTTCCGTCCGCGCCGCCCCGGCGGTACTGCACGGTGAGGACGAACGGAGCGAGTCGGGTGAGCAGCGGGATCGTCGGAGACCCGGATACCGGGGCGAGCCCCGCGGCCTCGGGCACCGATCCCACCGCGATCGACGCCGACGCGCTGCTCGGCTGGTACGACCGCACGGCTCGCGATCTGCCCTGGCGGCGGCCGGGGGTCACCGCCTGGCAGATCCTGATGAGCGAGATCATGCTGCAGCAGACCCCGGTGGTGCGGGTCGAACCGATCTGGCGGGTGTGGGTCGCCCGCTGGCCGGTGCCCTCGGCGATGGCGGCGGCGAGCCCGGGCGAGGTGTTGCGCGCCTGGGGCAAACTCGGCTATCCGCGGCGGGCGCTGCGTCTGCACGAATGCGCGCAGGTCCTCGCCGCCGAGCACGGCGACGAGGTACCCGACGATGTCGACGTGCTGCTCGGGCTGCCGGGGATCGGCGCCTACACCGCGCGTGCGGTCGCCTGCTTCGCCTACGGCCGCAGGGTGCCGGTGGTGGACACCAATGTGCGCCGGGTGGTGGCCCGGGCCGTGCACGGACGGAGCGAGGCCGGTAATCCGGCCTCCCGGGATCTGCGGGAGACCGAGGCACTGCTGCCGATTCGGGTGGATCGTGCCGCCCGGTTCTCCGCCGCGCTCATGGAACTCGGGGCCACCGTGTGCACCGCACGCAACCCGGGCTGCGAATACTGCCCGCTGCCGCGCTGCGCGTGGGTGTCGGCGGGCCGTCCGGTCACCGAGTCCACCCGCCGGACCCAGAAGTACGAGGGCACCGACCGGCAGGCCCGCGGTCGGCTCATGGACGTGCTGCGCGCCGCGCAGGGTCCGGTGGAACGCGTCCGGCTCGATCTCGCCTGGACCCGCGATCCCGGCCAGCGCGATCGCGCCCTGGATTCGCTGCTGGTCGACGGCCTGATCGAACAGACCGTGGACGGGCGGTTCGCGCTCGCCGGGGAAGGCTGAGCACCCGGGCTCACACCTCGGCGGCCGACTCCAGCGGGGCCCGCAGCACCCGGTCGAGGAACCGCTGGACCGCGGCCCGGTAGAGGTCCGGCCGGTCGTCGTGCACCAGATGACCGGCCGCGGGGATGAGCACGTGGTCGGCGGCGGGATGCTGTTCGGCCATCCGCCGCATCTGCCCGGGCGGAGTGATCGTGTATTCGCCCTCGATCAGCAGCGTGGGGACCCGCAGCCGCCCCCATTCCGGCCAGAACGCCCGGACCCCCCATTCCTCGGAGATATCGCGGAAGGTGGCTATCTCTCCGTGCAGCCGGTATCCCTGCGGAGTCCGCTCGAAAGAGTTCTCGAAATAGCGGCCCGCGACCGGGCCGAAGTATTCGGCGAGCGCGGCCGCGTCGCGGAAGGGCTGCGGCCACGCTTCGATCATCGCCGCCCAGTGCTCGGCCGTGCGGCCGGTGAAATCGGCCGCCATATCCTCCACGACCAGCGCACGCACCCGCTCCGGGTGCGTCGCGGCGAAAACCCAGCCGTGCAGGCCTCCCATGGAATGCCCGATCACCGTCATCGGCTCGGTGATCCCGGCGGTGGCGGCGGCCAGATCGGCAACGAAGGCGTCGGTGGTCGGTTCGGCCGGCGCGGGACGCCCGTGCCCGGCGGCGTCGAAGGTGTACACCCGACCGTATCCACGCAGCCATTCGAGCTGGTCGACCCAGGTGCGGGCGCTACCCATCAGACCGTGCAGCAGCAGTATGGGGGTGCCGTCCCCGCCCTCGTCGTGCAGCATCGGCCGAGTGTATGCGGCGCCCGGGGCCGGGCTGTCGAGTGTCCCGATGTCCGCGGCCGTGCGCGATCCCCGCGCCGGGCGCCGAAGGCCCGGGATCGACAGGCCCCTGCCCCCGCCCCGCCGAACGGCGGGCACTATGGACCTATGGCTGTTGTGAAGATCAATGCGATCGAGATCCCCGAAGGCGCGGGTCCGGAGCTGGAGAAGCGGTTCGCCCACCGCGCGCACGCTGTCGAGAATTCGCCCGGGTTCCTCGGCTTCCAGCTGCTGCGGCCGACCGCCGGAGAGAACCGGTACTTCGTGGTCACCCAGTGGGATTCCGAGGAATCGTTCGCCGCGTGGCGGGACGGGCCGGCCAAGGAAGCCCACGCCGGGCAGCAGAACAAGCCGGTGGCGACCGGCGCCTCCTTGCTCGAATTCGAGGTCGTGCTGGATGTCGCGGGTAAGCCCGCTTCCTGAGCCCCATACGGACAATCGACCGGCCACGGCACCCGCGGGTGCCGTGGCCGGTGCCGTTTCGGCGACCGGATATTGACGACCGCGCGCGGGGGTGTCACAGTTCCAGAGAAAGCGAAGGTGAGGCGGTAATCCGGTGGAAACCCGGAGCGGTCGCGCCACTGTAAGTCCGGACCTGTGCGGAACGGACGGAGCCAGACACCGGCATCTTCGCAGAACTCGCGAACCGGACGCGAGCATCCGGATGAGGAGGATCCATCATGGCCATCGCCCACGCCCCGTCCCGGGGCGCCGACACACTGGCGACCGTACTCGTCACCGTCGGTGTCGTTCTACTGGCATTGCTCACGCTGTACCTGGTCGGTTTCGATCAGGGCGCCATCTCGCGCAGCGGGATGTTCATGCATGAGCTGATGCACGACGGACGACATCTGCTCGGTGTGCCGTGCCACTGACCGGATCATTCGGTGCCCTGCTCATCCGTGGACTTCTCGCCGGGCTGATCGCCGGCCTGCTGGCCGGGATCGTCGGTAATTTCGTCGGCGAACCCAAGGTGGACGCGGCGATCGCGATCGAAGAGGCGGCGGCCGCACCGGCGGCGGAATCCCATGACGCCGAGGCCGGGCACAGTCACGCGGAAGAGG
Organism: Nocardia sp. NPDC003345; assembly: GCF_053589395.1. Taxonomy (NCBI): domain Bacteria; kingdom Bacillati; phylum Actinomycetota; class Actinomycetes; order Mycobacteriales; family Nocardiaceae; genus Nocardia; species Nocardia sp. NPDC003345. The sequence goes on along the minus strand of NZ_JBSFRU010000348.1, from coordinate 359 downwards.
CCGGCGGCGGGCACAGTCACGGCGAGGACGAAGCCGTGGTCAGCCGGCCCTGGCAGAAATTCGGGCAGTTCCTCGCGAACGCCCTGGCCGGGATGGCCTTCGGCGCGATCGTCGCGACCGCGGCCCACTACGCTCGACGCTTCACTTCGATCCCCGGGCCCCGGCTGGTTCTCGGGCTCGGTGTGGCCGGCTGGCTCGCGGTGGTACTGGTGCCGTTCTTCAAATACCCGGCCAATCCGCCGGCGGTCGGCGACCCCGAGACGATCAACGACCGCACTCTGCTCTGGGTGGCCGCGGTGGTCCTGGGTCTGGTGTCCGTCGCGGCCGCGGCTTTCGTATGGAACCTGCTGCGCGCCCAG
>NZ_JBSFRU010000347.1:0-6574 GCF_053589395.1 Nocardia sp. NPDC003345 | reverse complement strand
CCATTTCCTGCATCTGCAGTACTTCCAAGAGCCGGGTGTGGCCGATGCCCACCTGGCCGAGCGGCCGCGCGAATTCCTCTCCCGGGTCTACTACGCGCTCAGCGGCGAATATCACTATCTCGATGTCTGGAACAATCCGCCCGGCACCCGCTATATCGATGCGCTGCCCGTGGCGCCGGAACTGCCATGGCCGTGGCTCTCGCAGTCCGAATTCGACACCCTGGCGTCGGATTTCGAGCGAACCGGGTTCACCGGCGGACTCAACTGGTACCGGGCGATCGACCGGAACTGGGAGTTGACCGAGGCTTTCGCCGAGGACGTTCCCGCGGTGCCGGTGTATTTCGCCTACGGCGAGAAGGACCCCGATATGGAGGGATTCAGTGGCCGCGATCCACTCGCGACCATGCGCGCCGCCCTTCCGGATCTGCGTGCCGTGGAACGGATCCCCGGCGCCGGGCATCTGGTGCAGCTCGAGGCGACCGACGCGGTGAACGCGTTCCTGCTCCGCGGGCTCGGTGAGGTCACCGGCTGAGATCCGCCACCACCAGCCGGTATCCGGCGTCCCATTCGGTGCGCGTGAGCAGTTCGCGATTGCGGGCGTGCCACACCCCGTCGGCGAGGTCCGCGCGTAGCCGGTCCAATCCGGCCGCCACGGCATCCGGCGGGGTGAGGGCCAGCATCGACATTCCGGCGCGTACCTCCGGATCGAGATAGGCCGCGGGCCGCCGCCAATAGGCCGCACCGAATCCGTCGAGGCAATCCGCGGGTACCGGCACGGGGTGGACGCCTACGGTGCCGGGGAGCAGTGTGACCAGGCGATCCAGCGGTACCGCCAGGGCCGCATCGGTAGCGGCGGCGGCCGGCAGGTAGTCGCGCAGCAGCCAGAACTCGCGCATGACCGTATGGTCCCAGGTCAGAATGACGATCCGGCGTCGCGCGATCCGGGCCATTTCGTCGAGCCCCCGGTCGAGCTGTTGCCAGTGGTGCACGGTGAGGACTGCCAGGGCGGCGTCCGCGGCGCCGGTGGCGACCGGTAGCGCTTCGGCGACAGCGCGGATCGCCGGTGCCGCGGCCGCGGGCCGCTGGGCGAGCATCACCGTGCTCGGCTCCACGGCGAGAACGGTCTGCGGCGGTTCGTAGGCTCCCGTGCCGGCTCCCACGTTCACCACGGAGGCGGTTCCTGTCAGGTGGTTCCGGATCGGCTTCGCGATCCGCGGGTCGGGCCGGCGTGTCCGGGAGTAGGTCCGGCCGGTCCGGTCGTACAGCACGTCTCCATCCCTCCTGTGCCGAATATTGGAATGTTCATTCTAGATCGACAGTTCTATAATCATCGGGTGGGCCGATCCGCCAAATACGACAGCGACGCCATCCTGGACGCCGCGCTCGCCGTGATCGCCGAACACGGGCCGGCCGCCGCGACCACCGGTGCCATCGCCCGTCGGCTCGGCGCCCCGACCGGGTCCATCTACCACCGCTTCGCCTCGCGTGAACTGCTGCTCGCGCAGCTGTGGATCCGCGGGATCCGTCGTTTCCAGCAGGGTTTCGTCGAGGCATTGCGGGCCGGCGATATCGAGGCCGCCGCGCTACACGGCGTGCGCTGGTGCCGCGCCCATACCGCGGAAGCGGCGGTACTGCTGCTGCACCGGCGCACGGATCTGGCGCAGCAGTGGCCCGCCGAACTCGGAACGCAACTGGCGGATCTCAACAGCGAGGCCGCAACGGCCTACCGCGCCCTGCGCGACCGATATCCCGGTATCGACCGTCACCGCCTCGATTTCGTCCTCTTCGACCTGCCGTCGGGCGCGGTCCGGCGGCATCTCACCGAACTCCGACCACCGCCGCTCTGGGTGGACGACCTGGTGCGCACCGCGATACGAGCCCTGCTGGAGGAACGACCATGACCGAATCCGCACACCACACCGTCCCGGCGGACACCTTCTTCCATGAACTGGACGACGGCCGATTCGCACCCACGGCGGCTACCGCCTCCCCCTGGGGACCGCGGAGCCAGCACATGGGCCCGGCCTCGGCGCTGCTGGCCCGGGCGGTGGAGCGGGCGCTACCCGCCGCCGACGGTAAACGCCTGGCCCGGATAACCGTGGACGTACTGGCGCCGATCCCGCTGGAACCCTTGGCGATCCGGGTCGCCACCGTGCGGCCGGGGCGGCGCACCGAACTCGTCGAAGCCGTGGCCGAGGTTTCGGGCCGGCCGTTGCTCACGGCCCGGGCGTGGTGCCTGCGGACCACCGACGCCGATTTCCCGGCCGTACCCGGTGGGCCGGCGCTGGTCTCCGATACGCCGCGCCCGCAGCCGCTGCGGTTTCCCGGCGCCTATCTCGAGGGTTATATGTCCGCGGTCGACTGGTATTTCGCCGACGGCGGGTTCGATGTGCTCGGGCCCGCGCGGGTGTGGGCCCGACCCCGGATCCCGTTGCTGCCCGGGGAGATTCCGTCCTCGTGGCAGCGGGTCCTGATCGTCGCCGATTCCGCCTACGGGGCGGCGCTGTCCCTGGACCTGGCCCGCTACCCGGTCATCAACACCGATCTGTCGGTGGCGTTGTACCGCGATCCGGAGGGGGAGTGGATCGGCCTCGATTCACGGATGGCGGTCGCGCCGGGCGGCGGCGCGCACAACGTCGCGACCGTGCACGACGGCACCGGCCCCGCCGGCACCGCGACCCAGGCGTTACTGGCTACGGCGGTGTCATAGGAACCCGTGACCCCGGGGGCCGAACCGCGGCCGGGCAGCGGAGGGCGCACTGTTCCGTAGCCTGGACGCCATGCCCATCCACGGTGTCCTGTTCGATTTCTCCGGCACCCTGTTCCGCTTCGATCCCGTCCCCGACGGGCTGGTCGACGAATCGGGGCGGCCACTGACGGCGGCCGCACGCGCCGAGGTCGTGCGGCGGATGACCGCCCCGGCGGACAGCGCCACCGCCGACGGCGCGGCCGCCGAGATCGGCTGCGCTACCGCGCTCGTGGACGCCGTCCCGGTGGATCGGCGGCCGCGGGCGCTGCTGGACGCGCTCGCCGCGCACGGGCTCGGCTGACCGGCCGCCCGCCCGGCGCCGATGAGTTCCGGCGGTCCGGACCGTCTGCACCGGTACGACAGAAGGGACGGCCGCCGTGGACAGACCCGAGGTGTTACTCGACGGAATCGTGTTCGGTGAATCGCCGCGCTGGCACGACGGGCGGCTCTGGTTCTCCGACTGGGGCGCCGGCCAGGTCATCGCACTCGATCCGGACGGGGGCCACGAAGTGGTCGCCTCGGTGCCGTCGTTTCCGATGTGCATCGATTTCCTGCCCGACGGCCGCCTGCTCATCGTGGATTCGACCGGCGGGCGGCTGCTGCGCCGGGAGCCGAGCGGCGAACTGGTGCCCTGTGCCGATCTGTCCGGCATCACCGACAAACCGTGGAACGATATCGTCGTCGACGCCCGGGGCACCGCCTACGTCAACAGCATCGGATTCGATTTCCCCGGCGGGGACTACGCGCCGGGATTCGTGGTCGCGGTCGACCCCGCCGGCGGGGTACGGCGGGTCGCGCAGGATCTGGCCTTCCCGAACGGTATGGCGATCACCGCGGACGGTACGACCCTCATCGTCGCCGAATCCTACGGCGAGCGGCTCACCGCCTACGACATCACCGACTCCGGCGATCTGGCGGACCGGCGGATCTGGGCCCCGACGCCCGGCGACCACCCCGACGGGATCTGTCTCGACGACCAGGGCGCGGTCTGGTACGCCGACGTCGGTAACCGGCATTGCGTACGCGTGCGGGAAGGCGGTGCGGTACTCGATATCGCCGAATGTGATCGGGGAGCCTTCGCGTGCGCGCTGAGCCGTGAGGAGAAGCCGCGGCTGTTCGTCGTCGGCCAGGAGTACGGGGAGACCGGGGCGCCGGAGCCGACCGGGCGGGTCGTGGCGTTCGCGGCGCCCGCGCCGGGCGCGGGACGCCCCTGAGCCGCGGCGCACGCGCTCGATCGGGCAATGGTGCGGGTCCGGCCGCCGTTGGTGCAGGATGGCTACCCATGACGCTGCTCTGGGACCAGCACGCCTGCCTGCCCCTGCGGGCCACCGCGGACGTGGGGGAGCTGGCGCGATTCCGGCGGCGCGGGCCGACCTTCGTTTCCGTGAATGTGGGGTACAGCCCGCAGAGTTTCGCCGATTCGGTGGGCCTGCTGACCGGTTACCGCAACTCCATCCGTGCCCATCCCGAGCTGACGACGGTATCGACGGTGGCCGATATCGAGGTGGCGGACGCGTCGGGCCGGATCGCCGTCGCGTTCGATCTGGAGGATTCCGGTCCGCTGGACGGCGATCTGGGCAATCTGCGGGCCTTCACCGATCTCGGCGTCCGGACCCTGCTGCCCACCTACAACCACGCCAACCGGGCGGGTTGCGGCTGCCTCGACAGCGAGGACCGGGGGCTCACGGCCTGGGGCGCCGATCTGGTGCGGGAGATGAACGCCGTCGGGATGGTGCCGGACGGATCGCACTGCAGTGCGCGAACCGGCCTGGATATGTGCGAGATCTCGGCCCGTCCGGTGATCTACAGCCATTCGTGTATGCGGAGGGTCTGGGACCATCCCCGCAATATCACCGACGACCAGGCCCGGGCCTGCGCCGCCACCGGTGGTGTCATCGGGATCACCGGCGTCGGGATATTCCTGGGGCCCAATACGCCCACCTTGGAGGCGATGACCCGGCATCTCGAGTACGCGGCCGAACTGGTGGGTATCGAGCATGTCGGCGTGAGCACCGATCATTCCTTCGACGCCGCGGATTTCCTGGCCGAGATCCGGGACAACCCGCATCTGTTCGACGAGTCCTACACCCGGTGGGGGCCGATCCGCTGGATGCCGCCGGAAACCTTCATCGGCCTCGGCGCCCACCTCGAGCGGCAGGGCTGGAGCGAATCCGATATCACCGCGGTACTCGGCGGCAATTCCCTGCGCGTCGCGGCCGCGACCTGGCCGGTCTGACGGCACGCGACCGGTCACTACACGAGCATCAGCTTCCCCGCGGCGTTCTCCAGCGCGGATTCGGTGAGCAGCACCGTGGCCGCCGCCGGGCCCAGTGGCACGAAACTGTCCGCACTCGTCACCCGTGCCTGCCGGCCGGTGAATCCGCCGTCGATCAACGCCGCGAAGACCGATTCGGCCACGCCGCCGCTGTGCCGGGTCTCGTCGGCGACGAGAACCCGGCCGGTGGCCGCCGCGTGCTGCAGGAGATCGGCCACCGGTAGCGGCGCCAGCCAGCGCAGGTCCAGGACGCGGGCGGCGATGCCTCGGCGGCCCAGCCGCCGTGCCACCCGCAGGCACAGCGGGACCGAATTCGCGAACGCGACGAGGGTGATATCCGTTCCGTCGCCGTAGACGCGGGCGCGCCCGATCGGCACATGCTCCGGCGCGCCCGCCGGTGCCGCCCACCGACCGTCGTCGGGTTCGTACAGGTCGCGGGTGTGATAGAGCGCGATGGGTTCCAGGAACACACAGACCCGGCCGTCCACCCGGGCCGCCGACACACAGGTACGCAGCATGGCCGCGGCATCGTCGGGCCGGGCCGGTGACGCCACCACCACACCGGGGATATCGCGTAGCGCCGCAACCGAATTGTCGTTGTGGAAATGGCCACCGAATCCGCGCTGGTAGGCATAGGCCGCGATACGCACGACCATGGGGTTGCGGTAGCGGCCCGCGGAGAAGAACGAGAGGGTCGCCGCCTCGCCACGCAGCTGGTCCAGCGCATTGTGGACATAGGCCAGGTACTGGATCTCCGGTATCGGAACGAACCCGGCGAGCCCGGCGCCGAGGGCAGTGCCGAGAATGCTCTGCTCGTCGAGCAGGGTGTCGAAGACCCGGCGGGCGCCGAACCGCGCGCGCAGCCCCTTGGTCACACCGTAGACCCCGCCCTTACGTGCCACGTCCTCACCGAAGACCAGAATGTCGTTATCGCCGGTGAGCAGTCCGGCCAAGGTGCGATTGAGCGCCTGGGCGAGGGTTTCCGGCTCCGGGGCCGGGCGGCCGTCGGCGCCGAGTGCCGTGCGTTCGACGTCGGCGCGCACCATATCCGGCCGGGCGGGGGCCAGCGGCGCGACGACCGCTTGGCGTGACCCGAGGCGCGGCGCCCGGCGCACCTCGTCGGCGACGGCGGTCACCCGCTCGGTGACCGCCGCGTAGCGCCGCAGGAGCTCATCCGGGGTGCAGGCGCCCGCGGCGATCAGCAGCCGCGCGGTGTGCAGCAGCGGGTCGCGGGCCAGATCGGCCTCGATATCGGCGCGATCCCGGTAGGCCGTCTCCACATCCGATCCGGCATGGCCGAACAACCGGACGGTGCGCAGCCGCAGGAACGCCGGGCGCCGCCGGGCGCGTACCCAGTCCACGGCCGCCTCGGCCGCGGCGAGGGCCGCGGCCAGGTCGCAACCGTCGGCGGAGAAGTAACGCAGCCCCGGGCGGTGACCGTAGGCGTGGTCGATCCAGTCCGGCGGGGTGGGCACACTGATGCCGATGCCGTTGTCCTCGCAGAGGAACAGCACCGGCACCGGAACGCCCAGATGCGCGGTGTGTACCGC
>NZ_JBSFRU010000346.1:0-6585 GCF_053589395.1 Nocardia sp. NPDC003345 | reverse complement strand
CGCCAGGGCGCACCCGCTGGGGCCGGATATCGACCTCGGGGCCGAGTAGCCCGATACCGGTGGTGTTGACGAACACTCCGTCGCCGTGACCGGCGTCGACGACCTTGGTGTCCCCGGTCACCAGCGTGACCCCTGCGCTCAGTGCGGCGGTACCCATCGCCTCGGCGACGCCGGCGATCGCGGCGAGTGCGGTGCCCTCCTCCAGAATGAAGGCGGTCGAGAGCACCAGCGGCTGGGCACCCACCACGGCCAGATCGTTGACGGTGCCGTTGACCGCGAGCTCACCGATGCTGCCGCCGGGAAAGACGAGCGGCTTCACCACAAAGGAGTCGGTGGAAAACGCCAGCCGGGTATCGCCGGCGGTCACCACCGCCGAATCCCCCATGCCGGCGTCGGCGGCGGCGCCGAAAGCCGGCAGGAACAGGTGTGCGATCAGATCACCCGACATCGCTCCACCACCGCCGTGGCCCATGACGATATTCGGCGAATCACGCAGCGGCAGCGGGCACACCCACCCGTCCGCGTCGATCGTCACCGGGGCCTGTGCGGCTCGATCATCGCCCATGAGCCACCTCCGCGGGCAGGTCCAGCCGCCGGTACAGGTAGTACGCCGCGCACGCCCCCTCCGCGGAGACCATGGTGGCGCCCAGCGGATGCCGCGGGGTGCACTGGGTGCCGAACGCGGCGCATTCGGGCGGTGTGATCAGGCCTTGGAGCACATCGCCCGACCGGCACACCGACGATTCGGCGGTGTGCAGCGCACCGACCGAGAACCGGTATTCCGCGTCGTAGTCGCGGTAGCGTGGCGACAGCCGCCATCCGCTGCCGGGGATAACGCCGATCCCGCGCCACGCCCGATCGGTGACCTCGAAGACATCGTCGAGCATCGCCTTGGCAGCCGGGTTACCCGGCGCCGTGACCGCACGCGGGTAGGCGTTCTCCACCTCGTGCCGTCCGGCCTCGAGCTGGACCACGGCGCGGCGGATCCCTTCGAGAATGTCGAGCGGTTCGAATCCGGTGACCACCATGGGCACCCGGTACCGCCGCGCCAGCGGCGGATACTCGCCGGTGCCCATGACCGTGCAGACATGGCCCGCCAGCAGGAATCCCTGCACCCGGCGCAGCGGCGATTCCATGATCGCGGCGATGGCCGGCGGTACCAGCGCATGCGAGACCAGCAGCGAGAAATTCTCGATTCCGAGCCGCCGCGCCTGGTAGACGCTCATCGCATTGGCCGGGGCCGTTGTCTCGAAGCCGATTCCGAAGAATACGACCTGGCGATCGGGGTTGGCCTTGGCGAGCTCCAGCGCGTCCAGCGGCGAATACACCACCCGCACGTCGCCGCCCTCGCTCTTGACCCGGAACAGATCCTTGTCGCTTCCGGGCACCCGCAACATATCGCCGAACGAACAGAAGATCACGCCGGGCGCCGCGGCGATCCCGAGGGCCTTGTCGATCACTTCCAGCGGGGTCACACAGACCGGGCAGCCGGGTCCGTGGATCATCTCGATCCGGTCGGGCAGCAGCTGGTCGATACCGTGCCGGACGATCGAGTGGGTCTGGCCCCCGCACACTTCCATCAACGCCCAGCGCCGGGTGGTGGCGGCGCGGATCCGGTCGAGCAGATACCGGGCCGCCTCGGGATCGCCGAACTCGTCGAGATACTTCATGGCATAGCCTCCGGGTCCTCGGACCGGCCGGTGGTTTCGGGGTCGGCGAGGCCGGCCTGCCGGGCCGCGGTGGCGAAGCCGGCGCCGAATTCCTCGTTCAACACCCCGAGGTGCTCGAATTCGGCCAGGGTCGCCAGGGCGGACTCCTCGTCCAGGCGCTGGATCGCGAACCCGACGTGGACGATGACATAGTCACCGATCGCCGCGTCGGGGATGTACTGCAGACATACCTCTTTGTGCACGCCACCGAAATCGACGACCGACATCATCGTGCTGTCACGTTCGTGCAGGCTGAGCACCTTTCCGGGAACTGCCAGGCACATATCTTCTCCTTCCGCTCAGCCGGCCGCGGCAGCGAGCACCTGGCCGAACGCCAGGCCGCCGTCGTTGGGCGGCAGCCGGCGAGGACAGAGAACGGTGAAACCGTGCTCGAGCAACCGGACCCGGGCCCCGGACAGCACCGGGGCGTTCTGGAACACACCGCCCGAGAGGGCAACGATCCGCGACACGGCGGCATGACCGAGCGCGATCTCCAGCACCAGGTCCGCGACGGCCGCCTGGAACCGGGCGCCGATCACCCCCGGCGGGACCCCCGCGGTGGCGTCGGCGACCACTCCGGCGATCACTGGTGCCGAATCGATCTGTGCCGGGTTCGTCCCGGTGCCGACAGCGAACCGATAGCTCGCCGGACCCGGCTCCGCGTTCCGGGACGCTCCCTCCAGTTCGATCGCGGCCTGCGCTTCGTAGTCCACGATGTGGCGCACCCCGGCAAGTGAGGACACGGCGTCGAACAACCGGCCCATGCTGGAGGTGGGTACACAACCGAAACCGGTATCGAACTGATGGGCCAGTACCGCGCGTTCGTCGGCGGGGCAGGCCGAGACCGAGGCGATACGCGGCGACCAGTCGATTCCGGCCGCCCGCAGGTGTGTCAGCGCCATGCGATAGGGGCGGTGCACACTGATATCACCGCCGGCCAGCGGAACATACTTCAGATGCGCCAGCCGCCGGTACCCGCGGTATCGGGCCGCGAGCACCTCCCCACCCCAGATCGCGCCGTCCGGCCCGAAACCCGTGCCGTCGAAGGCTATTCCCAGGACGGTGCGGTCCGGGTCGAGGCCGTGTTCCCCCATCACTGCGGCGATATGCGCGTGATGATGTTGTACCGCTCGCACCGGCCGGAACCCCGCGCTGCGACGAGCCCAGCCGGTTGATCGGTACCCGGGATGCGCGTCGGCTGCCAACCGCCCGGGTACCACGGCGGTCAGCGCCTCCAGATGGGCTTCGACGGCGTCGAAGGCGCGCAGGGTGGCCAGATCGTCCATATCGCCGATGTGCTGACTCGGCCAGGCGCGGCGGCCGTCGGCCACCACACAGGTGTTCTTCAGATCGCCGCCGACCGCCAGGGTCGGCGGTACCGGAAACGGCAGCGGAATCGGCAAGGGGGTGTAGCCGCGGGACCGGCGTACCGGCATCTCCACGCCGTCGGCCCAGCGCACCACCGAATCGTCGCACGGCACCAGGATCCGGCGGTTGTGTGACAACCGCGCGTCCGCGAGACCGGCCAGCCTGGTGCGGGCGTCGTCGTCCTGATGGCAGATCGGCTCACCACCCCGATTGCCGGAGGTCATCACCAGTGACCGCGGGCCGGGCGGATCACCGGGAAGTCCGAACAGCAGCACATGCAGCGGTGTGTAGGCGAGCATGACACCGAGATCCGGGTTGCCCGGCGCCACGGACTCGGCGGGCAAGAGCCCGAACCCCGTTCCTGCCTCGCCTAGGTCCCCGGGGCCTGTCCGCCGGGGCAGCAACACGATCGGCCGGGCCGGGCTCGTCAGCAGGGCGGCTGCCCCGGAATCCACCCCGGCGATTGCGCGTGCGGTCGCCAGATCCGGCACCATGACGGCAAACGGCTTGCCACCCCGCCGCTTACGCCGCCGCAACTCCGCGACCGCGGCCTCATCAGCGGCATCGCAGGCGAGATGGTAGCCGCCGATACCCTTCACGGCGAGGATCCCGCCCGCGCGCAACAGTGCCCGCGCCGACCCGACCGCGTCACCGGTGCCCGGCCCCGAATACGCCAGCGTGGGCCCGCACCTCGGGCAGGCGATGGGCTGCGCGTGAAAACGCCGGTCGGCCGGGTCGGTGTACTCCTCGGCGCATTGCTTGCACATGGCGAAATCGGCCATCGAGGTACGTTCGCGGTCGTAGGGCAGGCTCGCGATAATGGTGAAACGCGGTCCGCAGTTCGTGCAGTTGATGAACGGATGCCGATACCGGCGATCGGCCGGATCGGCCAGCTCCCGCGCGCAGTCGGCGCAGAGGGCAATGTCCGGACAGGCCAGCGTCCGGCCTCCGCCTCCAGTGGTGCCTGCGATGCGGAAGGCGGTTTCACCGCGGGGCGCGAGATCGGTCCGCTCGATCCCGTCGATCACCGCCAGCGGCGGCGGTCGGCAGTGCAACCGCTCGGTGAACGTATCCAGCGCCGCCGCCGCGCCCTCGATCTCCACCACGACCCCGCTGCTGTCATTGCCCACGCTGCCGGACAATGACAATTCGGTGGCGGTGGTGTAGACGAAGGGCCGGAAGCCCACCCCCTGCACCACCCCGCGCACCAGCAGACGCCGCCGCTGCCGTCCGGCCGTCACCGCGATTCACCCGGCGCGGCAGACGCGGCGCGGGCGCCCGCCTCGAAGCCGGACGACCTGGATGAGCGCATCCCCGCCAACGACTCGTACCAGCGGTCGAGGCCCTCGCCCGTCGTTGCCGACACCGGCAGGATCTCGAGGCCCGGACGGAGCGCACGCGCGTATCCGGCGAACGCCGACGAGTCGAAATCGACGAACGGAAGCAGATCGATCTTGTTGACCAGAACCAACGCGGCCGCGGCGAACATATGGGGATACTTCAGCGGCTTATCGGCCCCCTCGGTCACCGAGACGATCACGACCTTGCCATGCTCCCCCAGGTCGAACAGGGCCGGGCAGACCAGATTGCCGACGTTCTCCACGAACAGCAGGGTTCCCGGCTCCGGGTCCAGGGCCGAGAGCGCGCGGGCGGTCATCTCGGCGTCGAGATGACACCCGGCGCCGGTGTTGACCTGCACCGCCCGGGCTCCGGTCGCCGTGATCCGTTCGGCGTCGAGCACGGTCTCCTGGTCGCCCTCGATGACCGCGATGGGGATATCGCTCAGGTCCCGGATGGTCCGTTCCAGCAGCGTGGTCTTACCCGCACCGGGAGAGCTGGTGAGGTTCAATGCCACGATCCCGTGCCTGCTCAGCCACTCTCTGTTGTGCTGGGCCAGGTGGTCGTTCTTGGCGAGCACCTTCTGCTCGAGGCTCACGGTTTCGGTCGCGGACAGGTGCACGTGACGCGAACCGTCCGCGTGCTCATGGTCCCCGTGCTCGGGCGCGGGGCCGGGATCGTGCTCATGACGCTGCACGCGGCCCGGTCCCACGGTGATCACATGCGCCGTGTTGTTTCCGCACCCGCAGGTTGCGCACATTCTCGGCTCACTTCCATCGACCGGATTCGTAGTTCCCGCCCCGACCGGATCTCGATATCGGCGCTACCGCAAGAACACAGCGGCACCAGGTCGCCGGTAGGAAAGCCGGTCCCACAGGCACGGCAGCGGGCCGACCCCGGGACACACCGGATATCGAGACTCGCACCCTCCGCGAGGGTGCCTTCCGCGGCGAGGTCGAAGCAGAACCGCACCGCCTCCGGTACCACGGCGGTCAGCGCCCCGACCTCGACGGTGACGCTGTGCACCCGCCGCCCCGCCGCGTGCTCGCACACCACGTCGACGACACTCTGTGTGATCGCCAGCTCGTGCATCGGTTCGTCCCGGTCGAGGCGTGCGAGGCCGCCGAGCGGCATCACGAGACGGGGCGCGCATCGAGGGACAGAATCTGTTCGAGCGGCAGACGGGGTGTCCGCGCCGGCGGCGAATCCCGCTGTGGCAGACCGCCGATCCGGATCAGGATCTGCGGTAGATTCCGCTCCCCCACCATCGACCGGATCAGGGCACGGCTGCGCGCCATCTCGGTCAGGTTGGTCAATGGGCACGTCGCGTACCCGGCCACGGTCGCCTCGAGTAGCACGCTCGACAGCACCTCACCGCAACGCACGATGTCGGAGGCAGTGTCCGATGCGGTGGACAACACCAGGACAGCGGCGTGGTCATCCTCGGTCTCGGTACACCGGCCGGGCTCCGTGGATTTCGCCGGGAACGGCCGGTTGATCGCCACCCGATCCTGTTCGCCGCGCCCTACCAGCGCGCCACTGGGCACGCCGGTGGCGCTGATGACATGCCCCGTCCACCAATGCAGTTCCGCGTGGTAGTCCGAGTCGTACCGCCGGAGTGAGGTGGCCATCCGGGCCGCGTGTGCCAGGGCCGGTCTGCTGTTCTCGGGCAGTACATCCACCACTGCGTCCCCGGGCTCCGATATCGACTGCAGAATCCCCTCGAAATCCGCCCAGCTCTGCGGTGCCGCGAGCGGTAGTCGCTCGGTATAGCGCCGCTGGACGGCCTCGGCGCGCGCGCGTTCGGCGTCGGTGACGATCACCGACCGATGGAAAGTGATGTTCGCCAGGTGGTTGCGTTCATTGGGGTTCGGGAACCGATCGACCGAGGGCCGCCACCCCGCGGCCGCCACCGCGACCCGCAGATGGTCCAGTGCGGCACCGCAGCTCAACAGCAGCTGCCGGCCACCGCTGTCGGTTGTCGGCAGCATCCGCTCCGGTACGGCGTACAACCGTAGCGTGTGCCCGTCGTACCGCCACAGCCAGGGCTGACTGTTGTGCAACGACGGCGCCCGCCCCGCGAGACGGACGGCGCGCTCGACCACTGCCGGTGCCGGTCCTGAATTCATATACCCGACGGTAGGCACGTGTGCCCGGGCTGTATGGAGTC
>NZ_JBSFRU010000345.1:0-6586 GCF_053589395.1 Nocardia sp. NPDC003345 | reverse complement strand
GCGCTCTGGGCGTCGGCGCTGTCGCTGCTGTGGCCATGGGTCTGTTCTCTACGGGTGCCGCCAACGCGGACACCTTCGTTCCGCTGCCGGACGGTGAGAAGCTGGGTCCCGGTGTCAAAATCACCCGCACCCACGAGAGCGCGCTCGTCTCGCCGTCGATGGCGGCCAACGGTGCGGGCCGGACCGTCTGGGTCTCGGGTAACGCCACCGCGGACGTCTCGGTAACGCCCGAGGGCGAAGCGGGTCCGAACAACGGCCCGACCGGCGAGGACGGCACCAACAACTCGTCCACCCACGGCGCTTCGCAGATCAACACCGGCTACATCGTCGGCTGCCAGGTGAGCATCGCCGACGACGCCATCGGCCTGGGCGGCTCGGTCGGCATCGAGGTCGGCGGCGGCAGCGTCGGCGGCTCGGTCGGCGTGGAACTGGGCCCGGGTGAGGTCAAGTGGGTCCAGATCGAGTTCAAGGACATCGAGAAGCCCGGCGTCTACTCCGTCGAGTACCAGGATGTCGAGATGGAGATCCAGGGTTGCGCCGGTTACGCGCAGGCCCGTGCCTACACCGTGGTCGAGATCATCGGTGACCACTACTCGAAGACCACCCTCTACGGGCAGCCGTTCAGCATCGGCTGATCCGGCACCGGTCGAATTCACCCACCACATCTCTCGCTGTAGCGAATTCAACCCCAGAGGGGCACAAACACATGTTCAACCGTAAGAATCTGGCGCGCCTCGCCGGCGTCGGCGCGGCCGCCTCGATGGCGCTGGGCCTGTTCTCCACCGGCGCTGCCAATGCCGACACCTTCATCCCGCTGCCCGGCGGCGAAATCGTCCGGACCCTGTCCGACGGCACCGTGGTCACCGTCCGCCTGGTCGGCGAGTCCGCCAACATCAGCCCGTCCATGGGTTCCACCCCGGTGCACCGCAATGCGTGGACCTCCGGTAGCGCCCAGGTCGAGATCGCCGGTGGCGAAGACGTCGGCGGCAAGATCTACCCCGGCTATGTCGTGGGCTGCCAGGTCAACATCGACGGCGGCGGCGTCGAAGGTGGCGCCAGCGCCGAAGTGGCCGTCGAAGGTGACACCGCCGAGATCAGCCCCAGCGGTGAAGGCGGCGGCAACCTGACCCTCGGCCCCGGCCAGGCCAAGGCCTTCTACGTCCTCGATATCGAGAAGCCGGACGACTACGGCAACGAGGATCACGCCACCAACAACAAGTTCAAGGGCAACAGCGGCTCGGTCACCTGGTCGGATCAGACCATCGGCCTCAGCGGCTGCGGCGGCTACGCCCAGGCCCGCGCCTTCGTGAAGGTCAAGGTCGAGACCGACAACGTGATGTCCGTGGTGACCCTGTGGGGTCAGCCCTTCAGCCTGGGCTGATCGGCTCCGGGCACTATCCGGCCGGTCCGGTATCGGTGCCGGACCACGCTCGACCGAAGGGACCTGCCGCATGTGCCGCGGCAGGTCCCTTCTGCCGTTCGCCGGTGCTCGCGATGGGGTCGTGTGCCCGTAGGGTGCGCGAACCTCAGTGGAAGATCACGGTGAGAGCGCTGTTGAGGGAGGCGGCCGCCACGGCCGCCGCCCGCGGGGCGTCCATCGCGACCAGGACCACCCGATCGGCGCGGCGGCTCGTCGCGGTATCACTCGCGCCGCCGGATACCAGCACCACGGCCGCGTCGGTGGCGAGAGTCTGCGCGAGTCCGGGGTTCTCGGTACCGGCTGCCACCACGTCGACCCGATCCCCGGCGCGCAGGATATCCGCTATCGCGGTATCGGCCAGCCGGACCGGCACGATCCGGGCATCGGGTACGCCGGTGGCGACTTCTGCCAACCGCGGGCCGACCACCCGCACATCGGTCAGCATTTCACCGTTTCGCAGCGCGGCGGTGAGCACGGCGCCGGTGAGCGCGGAAGGATCGCGGGCGGCGGCTTCGGGAACGGCCTCGGGCGGATAGGACGCGCGCCGCAGATCGGCGGCGCTCAGCAGGTGGCCGGGCGGTAGATCGCGGGCGGCGACGACCACCGGCACCCGCGCTCCACCGGGATCGCCGCGGAGGAACAGCGTCGCGGCCGCGACCGCGCACAGCCCCGCGAGCACCCGGCGCGCGAGCGTCGCATCCAGCCAGGGCGGACGGTTGTCGAAGGCTTCGCGCCAGTTGTCTCCGGAACCCAGCCGGGCCCGGCCGCCGGAGAGACCGGGGCGGGTGCGTATGCGGCTCATGAGCCGAGCGTATGGGCGCGGTGCGCGGGAAAACCCGGCTCCGCTGCCGCCTGTGGACAACTACCGGGTTGTGGATGGATGAGCCGGGCGCGGCGCGCGGCTCATCGCGGGAAATCAGCTGGCTGCGGCCGCCGGAGTGGAGGTGGTGCCGGTGGAGCCGGTGCCGGTAGAGCCGCTGCCGGTGGAAGTGGAGGACGAGCCGGACGACGAGCTCGAGCTGTCGGATTTGGCGGCCGGTTCGCTGGCGGTGCCGGATCCACTACGGCTGTCGGTCCGGTAGAAACCGCTGCCCTTGAACACGATGCCCACCGAGTTGAAGAGCTTGCGCAGCGCCCCGGAGCACTCCGAGCAGACCGTGAGCGCGTCGTCGGTGAAGGACTGGACGATATCGAAGCGGTTATCGCACTGGGTGCACGCGTATGAATAGGTTGGCACAGGGTCCTCCGCAGTATTCGTGAATTAGCACTCTACAGCTCACAGTGCCAACAGCGCCAATCGCCGGATGATTCCCCTGGCGGGCCGGTTGTGCCGAATACCACCCGCGATCTACCGGACCGGCTCCGAGCCGAGCCGCCGGAGACCGCCACCCGGGGTCAGCGACCAGCCCATCCGGATATCGTGCGCTTCCTCGGGCAGCGTTTCCACCACCTCGTCGTCGCGGACGACCACCACCCGCCGCGCATCGGGATCGGCCAGTCCGAGCGTGCGGTCGTAGTAGCCGGCGCCCTGGCCCAGTCGCACGCCCCTGCGGTCCACCGCGAGGGCCGGGATCAGCAGGAGCCCGGCCCGTGCCACCGTATCGGGGACGAGAACGGGTCCGGTGGGTTGCAGCAGGCCGTACCGCGCCGGTCGGAGGGCTTGCACCTCGGTGAACTCCGCCCACCACAGTGGTCCGGGTTCCGCCGCGACCGGCAGCAGCACCCGGCTCCCGGTGCTTCGCAGCGCCTGGATCAGGGCAACCGACCCGGGTTCGCCGCGGACCGGAACATAGGCACAGACCCATTCGGCGGGTTCGAGCCGGGCCGCCGCGTCGGCCAGTGCGGCGGCTTCCGCGGTGCGCACGGTATCGGTTACGGCCGCCCTGCGGGCGCGGATCGTCGCGCGCCAGGCCTGTTTGTCGATCTGATCGGGCATCGGCACGCCGACAACCATAGGCTCTCAGGCGGCGCCGATTTCGTCCGGAAAGTCCGCGGCGGGCCGGTGGACAGCCGTTTGGACGGCGCCGCGGATGGATAGGGTGTGTATATGACAGAAGTGGCCGCAGAGCAGGGCAATGGGGACGTCCGGGCATCGAGTGCGGGATTCCGGACAGCCGTCGTACCCGCGGCCGGGCTCGGGACGAGGTTCCTGCCCGCCACCAAGACCGTTCCCAAGGAACTGCTGCCCGTCGTCGACACCCCGGGTATCGAACTGGTGGCCAGTGAAGCGGCCGAGTCCGGTGCCGAGCGGCTGGTGATCGTGACCTCGCCCGGTAAGGACGGTGTGGTCGCCCACTTCGTGGAAGACCTGATGCTGGAGAGCACCCTCGCCGAGCGCGGGAAGTTCCAGCTGCTCGAAAAGGTACGCAAGGCGCCCGGCCTGCTCGATGTGACCTCGGTGGTGCAAGAGGAGCCGCTCGGGCTGGGGCATGCGGTCGCCCAGGCCGAGGCCGTCCTGGACGCGGACGAGGAGGCGCTGGCGGTCCTGCTCCCCGACGACCTGGTTCTGCCGGTCGGTGTACTGGATGTGATGAACCGGGTCCGCCGCAAACGCGGTGGTTCGGTGCTGTGCGCCATCGACGTACCCAAAGAGCAGGTGAGCGCGTACGGCGTCTTCGATGTCGCACCGGTCCCGGACGCGGTGAATCCGAACGTGCTGCGGGTCAAGGGGATGGTCGAGAAGCCGGATCTGGAGGCGGCGCCGTCTACCTATGCCGCGGCCGGGCGCTACCTGCTCGATCGCGCGATCTTCGACGCGCTGCGCCGGATCGGGCCGGGCGCGGGCGGGGAACTGCAACTGACGGACGCGATTTCGCTGCTCATCGAAGAAGGCCATCCGGTCCATGTGGTGGTCCACCGTGGGTCGCGCCACGACCTGGGCAACCCGGGCGGCTATCTTCGTGCTGCGGTGGATTTCGCGTTGGAGCGCGAGGAGTACGGTCCCGCCCTGCGCGAGTGGCTCCAGCACCGGCTGAGTCCGGACTGGAACCCGCAACTCACCGCGGACGAATGAGATCGCCGCTGCGGCGAGGACATCGGGAAGGGCTGGATGCGCTCTGTTGAGGATCAGCAGATCAAAGTGACGGCCGCGGCCGTCGCGCCGCGGCCGGTGCGGGTCGCGATCTCCGAGGCCCAGGGGCTGCTGTGCGCCGAGGACGTGGTCACCGAACGACCGCTACCCGGGTTCGACCAGGCCGCCATCGACGGCTATGCCGTGCGCAGTGTGGACGTCGCGTCCGCGGGCGCCGATATCCGTGACGAGGATGGCGAACTGGTCGATCTGACACTGCCGGTGGTCGGGGAGGTGCTGGCGGGTTCGCGCCAGCCGATCCGGCTGCAGCCGCGCCAGACGGTGCGGGTGGCCACCGGAGCCCCCCTGCCGACCCTCGCGGACGCGGTACTGCCGCTGGACTTCACCGACGGCGGTCGCGGCCGGCTGAAGGTGTACGAGCCGGTGCGGTCGGGCGACTATGTGCGCCGCGCCGGTGACGATGTCCAGCCCGGCGATGTGGCGGTGCAGGCCGGCACCATCATCGGGCCCGCCCAGGTGGGTCTGCTGGCCGCGGTCGGTCAGGACAAGGTCCTCGTGCATCCGCGGCCGCGGCTGTCGGTGATCTCCATCGGTGAGGAACTGGTCGATATCGATCGCGCGCCGGGCCCGGGCCAGGTGTACGACGTGAACTCCTACGCGCTGGCCGCGGCCGCGCGTGACGCCGGCGCGGATGTCAACCGGGTGGGCATCGTCGATGCCGACCCCCGCCGGCTGCGGGATGTGGTCGAGGGGCAACTGGTACGCGCGGAGGTCGTGGTGATCGCCGGTGCGGTCGGCGGCTGGGCCTCCGATCAGGTGTGTGAGGCCCTGGACGGGCTGGGTGAGCTGGAGATCGCGCGGGTCGCCATGCATCCGGGCTCGGTGCAGGGTTTCGGCCGGCTCGGCCGGGACGAGGTGCCGACCTTCCTGCTGCCCTCCAATCCGGTGGGAGCGCTGGTGGTTTTCGAGGTCATGGTCCGGCCGCTGATCCGGATCGCCCTGGGCCGGCGGCAGCCGATGCGCCGGATCGTGCGGGCCCGCACCATCACCCCCATCCAGTCGATGGCCGGTCGTAAGGGCTATCTGCGCGCCCAGCTGATGCGCGACGAGGCCACGGGGGAGTACCTGGTGCAACCGCTGGGCAACAGCGCCGCCGCGTCCTCGCATCTGCTCGCCGCCATGTCGGAGGCCAACAGCCTGATCGTGGTCGAACCCGACGACACCGAAATTCGCACCGGTGACAAGGTTCGAGTCGCGTTCCTGGCCCAGCGCGGCTAGAAGTGGAGTCCATGAATGTGTTCCGGGCCACCCAGCATCCCGGGTGGCCCGCGCGCCTGGGCCCGGTCCGGGTGCCGGCCGGCGGCGAGGTGACGCTGCGTCCGGTGCGGTTGCGGGATGCCGCCGCGTGGAGCCGGATCCGGCAGCGCGACCAGGATCATCTGGAACCGTGGGAGCCCACCGGGCGTGGCGCGTGGGATGCCCGCAATCACGCCTCGAACTGGCCCCCGCTGTGGTCGAGCCTGAAGGCCGAGGCCCGCCGGGGCGCGATGATCCCGTTGGTGATCGAGGTCGACGGGGCGTTCAGCGGTCAGCTCACGGTCGGCAACATCGTGCGCGGCGCACTGCGTTCGGCGTGGATCGGCTACTGGGTCGCCAGTGATCTCGGCGGCCGGGGTGTGGCGACCGCCGCATTGGCCCTGGGGCTGGACCACTGCTTCGGTCCGGTGGGACTGCACCGGGTGGAGGCGACCGTGCGCCCGGAGAACCTGCCCAGCCAGGCGGTGCTGCGCAATGTGGGCTTCCGCGAAGAAGGGCTGCTGCGAAGGTATCTCGATGTCGACGGCGACTGGCGCGATCATCTGCTGGTCGCGATGACGGTGGAAGAGCTGTCCGGCCGGATCGTCGACCGCTTGGCCGAGGAAGGGCGGTTGACGCTGCGGTGACCGGATTGCCGTGAAACGGCCTGTCCGCCCGGCGATGGTGGGAATGTGACTCATGTGGCGTATGTGCACGGCGCGCCTGCCGTGTTCTACCCCTACTCGGAATTAACCTACGGACGTCGGTGGTGCGTCTTGCGCCACCGGCCGGAAGCTCGTACCACGATCTGCGAGACGTACCCGCGGGGAAGAACTCCG
>NZ_JBSFRU010000344.1:0-6630 GCF_053589395.1 Nocardia sp. NPDC003345 | reverse complement strand
ACCTTGGCCGTGAGTGCCTTCGGGTACCACCCGACTGCGGTATCGGTGCAGGTCACCGGCCGTGATACCGCTCGCGTCGAGGTATTGCTGCGTCCGGGGGTGCGGGTGTCCGGTGTGGTCACCGGCGGGGGCCGTCCGCTGGCGCACGCCCTGGTCACGCTCACCGATTCGCTGGGCAATGTGGTCGAGACACAGGTCACCGGTGCCGACGGCGGATATGTCTTCGGCAACCTGGCCGAAGGTTCGTACACGGTGGTCGCCACCGGATACGCCCCGGCCACTGCCCAGGTGCGGGTGGGGGAGAAGGATATCGAGGGTATCGATATGCGGCTCAGCGCCGACGGTATCGGCGATGCCACCGATACCGCCGCGACCGGTATCGAGGAATCGCTGGACGAGCTGCCGGAGGTCCACAAGACCTCCTGGTGAGTCCGGCGCCGGTGCACAGGGGTTCGAGCCGCCGCTCGGGCCCCTGTCGCCGTCGCGGGACCCGCGATCCCCGCGCCGGGCCGGACCCCGATTTTGCCGAGCGCGGGGCGCCTCCTACACTAGACCGGTTGCCAGGGCACCTCTGTGCCCGTGGGCGGTCCCGTGCGGACGGCCCGGGCGATACGAACTCATCCGGCGGCGACTGCCGTCCGGAACCAGCCGAATTGCTGTAGGCCCACGGCTCACGCCCTGTGCGCGGGTGTTGCATGGGAACCGCGGCGAGAAAGGTGTCGAGGTCGAACTATGACCATGACCGATCCGATCGCAGACTTCCTGACACGTCTGCGCAACGCCAACTCGGCGTACCACGATCAGGTGAAGGCCCCGCATTCGAAGCTCAAGGCGAATATCGCCGAGATCCTGAAGCGCGAGGGTTACATCGCCGACTACCGCACCGAGGACGCGACCGTGGGTAAGGCCCTCGTCGTCGACCTCAAGTACGGCCCCAGCCGGGAACGCAGCCTGCAGGGCCTGCGCCGCGTCTCCAAGCCCGGTCTGCGCGTGTACGCGAAATCCACCAACCTGCCCAAGGTCCTGGGCGGCCTCGGCGTGGCGATCATCTCCACGTCGACCGGTCTGCTCACCGACCGTCAGGCGGCTCAGCAGGGAGTAGGCGGGGAAGTCCTCGCCTACGTCTGGTAAGGGGAGGTACGGACAATGTCGCGTATCGGTAAAGATCCCGTGGTGCTCCCCTCCGGTGTCGAGGTGACCATCAACGGCCAGGACATCGCGGTGAAGGGCCCGAAGGGACAGCTGTCGCTGACCGTCGCCGAGCCGATCACCGTCGCGCAGGAGGACGGCCGGCTGGTCTTCTCCCGCCCCGACGACGAACGCCGCAGCCGCTCGCTGCACGGCCTGACCCGGACGCTGGTCGACAATATGGTCACCGGTGTCACCAAGGGCTACGAGAAGAAGATGGAAATCTTCGGCGTCGGCTACCGCGTGCAGCAGAAGGGCAGCAACCTCGAGTTCGCCCTCGGCTACAGCCATCCGGTGCCGATCGAGGCGCCCGAGGGCATCACCTTCGCGGTGGAATCGCCCACCAAGTTCTCCGTATCCGGGATCGACAAGCAGAAGGTCGGCCAGATTTCGGCGGTCATCCACGGACTGCGCAAGCCCGACCCGTACAAGGGCAAGGGCATCCGCTACGCCGGTGAGGTCGTTCGCCGCAAGGTCGGAAAGACGGGTAAGTGATCATGGCGCAAACCGAGAATCAGAAGGCCAAGCGGATTCCGCTGGGCAAGGATGCTTCCACTCGCCGGCGGCTGTCGAAGACGCGTCGCCACTTCCGCCTGCGCAAGAAGATCGAGGGCACCAGCGTTCGTCCCCGGCTGATCGTGCACCGCTCCTCGCGGCATCTGCACGTGCAGCTGATCGACGACTCGGCCGGTCACACCCTCGCTTCCGCCTCGACCATCGAGGCCGATGTGCGGGCGCTCGAGGGCGACAAGACCGCCAAGGGCAAGAAGGTCGGCGAACTGATCGCCGAGCGCGCCAAGGCCGCCGGTGTGGAGGCCGTGGTGTTCGACCGCGGTGGCCACGACTACCACGGCCGGATCGCGGCGCTCGCCGATGCCGCTCGGGAAGGCGGGTTGAAGTTCTGATGACCAACATGACTGCACATACCTGTGTGAACGGAAGGAACGTCTGATGCCGGGACGTCAGCGGCGTGACGGCGGAAACGGACCCGCCGGACAGAACTCGAGCGGCCCCGACGGGGGTCGCGACAACCGCCGGGGCGGCGGCGACCGCCGCGGTGGCGGCGACCGTCGTAACGATGCGGCCGAGAAGAATCAGCTCGAGCGCGTCGTAGCGATCAACCGTGTCTCCAAGGTGGTCAAGGGTGGCCGTCGCTTCAGCTTCACCGCCCTCGTCATCGTCGGCGACGGCAACGGGCTCGTGGGCGTCGGCTACGGCAAGGCCAAGGAAGTTCCCGCGGCCATCCAGAAGGGCGTCGAGGAAGCGCGCAAGAACTTCTTCCGCGTTCCGATGATCGGCTCCACCATCACCCATCCGGTGCAGGGCGAAGCGGCGGCCGGTGTGGTCATGCTGCGCCCGGCCTCCCCGGGTACCGGTGTGATCGCCGGTGGCGCCGCGCGCGCCGTGCTGGAATGCGCGGGCATCCACGACATCCTGGCCAAGTCGCTCGGTAGCGACAACGCGATCAACGTCGTGCACGCGACCGTTGCCGCGCTCAAGATGCTGCAGCGTCCGGAAGAGGTCGCGGCCCGCCGTGGTCTGCCGATCGAGGACGTCGCTCCCGCGGGCATGCTGCGTGCCCGTGCCGGACAAGGAGTCTGACGATGGCAGATCTCAAGGTGACCCAGATCAAGAGCACGATCGGCGCCAAGCAGAATCAGCGGGACAGCCTGCGCACCCTCGGCCTGCGGGGGATCCGCAAGTCGGTGGTTCGTGAGGACAATGCCCAGAACCGTGGGCTGATCAACGTCGTGCGCCACCTCGTAACAGTTGAGGAGGTCTGACATGACCATCAAGTTGCATCACCTGCGTCCGGCTCCGGGCGCGAAAACCGATAAGACCCGCGTGGGTCGTGGTGAGGGGTCCAAGGGTAAGACCGCGGGTCGCGGCACCAAGGGCACCAAGGCGCGTAAGAACGTGCCGGCCGCGTTCGAGGGCGGGCAGATGCCCATCCATATGCGGCTGCCGAAGCTGAAGGGCTTCACCAACCCGTTCCGGGTGGAATACCAGGTCGTGAACGTGGGCGCCATCGCTGAGCTGTTCCCCGAGGGCGGCACCGTCGGCAAGGACGAACTCGTCGCCAAGGGTGCTGTTCGTAAGAACCAGCTGGTGAAGGTGCTCGGCGAAGGGGAGATCTCCGTCGCCGTTCAGATCAGCGCGGACAAGTTCTCCGGCTCCGCCAAGGAGAAGATCACCGCAGCCGGTGGCACCGCCACCGAACTGGGCTGACGTTCGCAGTTGAAAGGCACAGCGCGCCGGACGAGTGCAGGCTCGTCCGGCGCCACTGTTAGAGTTCAAGTGTTGTCTGCCAAGACCCGTCATGGGTTCGGCGATTCCGACCGGGACACGCTGAAAAATTCCATGGCCTGACCATGTCGTTCGCCAGGAGGATCTGTGCTTTCCGCCTTCGTTACGGCCTTCCGGACCTCGGACTTGCGGCGGAAGATTCTCTTCACGCTGGGGCTCGTGGCGCTGTACCGCGCCGGTGCCGCCCTACCGTCACCGGGCGTCGACTACAGGGCGGTCCAAGAGTGCATCGACCTGGTGTCCGGTGGTGATTCGGCCGGTATCTACCAGCTGATCAACCTGTTCTCCGGTGGTGCGCTACTGCAGCTGTCGGTGTTCGCGATCGGCATCATGCCCTACATCACAGCGAGCATCATCATCCAGTTGCTCACCGTGGTCATCCCTCGTTTCGAGGAACTGCGCAAAGAGGGCCAGGCCGGTCAGACCAAGATGACGCAGTACACGCGTTATCTCTCGATCGCGCTGGCGGTCCTGCAGGCCACGGGTCTGGTGGCGCTCGCCGCGCGCGGGCAGCTGCTGCAGGGCTGCCAGCAGGACATCCTCGCCGACACCAGTATCTTCGGCATGATCATCATCGTTCTGGTGATGACCGCCGGCGCGGCGCTGGTCATGTGGTTCGGCGAGCAGATCACCGAGCGCGGCGTCGGCAACGGTATGTCGCTGCTGATCTTCGCCGGTATCGCGGCCCGTATCCCGGACGAGGGCAAGAACATCCTGGACAGCCGCGGCGGCCTGATCTTCGCGCTGGTGTGCGTCGCGGCGCTGGCGATCATCGTCGCCGTCATCTTCGTCGAGCAGGGCCAGCGCCGGATCCCGGTGCAGTACGCCAAACGCGTGGTGGGCCGCAAGATGTACGGCGGTTCCTCGACCTATCTGCCGTTGAAGGTGAACCAGGCCGGCGTCATCCCGGTCATCTTCGCCTCGTCCCTGCTGTACCTGCCGAACCTGATCGCCCAGCTCACCGGCTCGAACACGGCCGAGGATCCGAGCTGGTGGCAGGAGATCATCCAGAAGTATCTGGTGAATCCCGGTAACCCGGTGTACATCGCGATCTACTTCGGGCTTATTGTCTTCTTCACCTACTTCTACGTCGCCATCACCTTCAACCCGGAGGAACGCGCCGACGAGATGAAGAAGTTCGGCGGCTTCATCCCGGGCTACCGCCCCGGCAAGCCGACGGCCGATCATCTGACCTACGTGCTCAGCCGCATCACCCTGCCCGGCTCCATCTACCTCGGTCTCGTCGCCGTGCTGCCGAACCTGTTCCTGGATATGGGAGCGTCCGGCGGTGGCGCGCAGAATCTGCCGTTCGGTGGTACCGCGGTCCTCATCATGGTGAGCGTCGGCCTGGACACCGTGAAGCAGATCGAAAGCCAACTCATGAATCGCAATTACGAAGGGTTCCTCAAGTGAGAGTTGTACTACTCGGGCCGCCGGGAGCGGGCAAGGGCACTCAAGCCGTGCTGCTATCGGAGAAGCTGGGCGTACCACATATCTCTACCGGGGATCTCTTCCGCGCGAATATCGGCGAGCAGACGCCGCTGGGTCTGGAAGCGAAGCAGTACATGGACGCCGGCGAACTGGTGCCCAGCGATGTGACCAACCGTATGGTCCGGTCCCGGGTGGGCGAGCCCGACGCCTCGCGCGGATTCGTCCTCGACGGCTACCCCCGCACGGTGGATCAGGCCGACGCACTGGCGAAGATCCTGGACGAACTGGGCAGCGAACTGGACGCGGTCCTGTGCTTCGTGGTCTCCGAGGACACCGTGGTCGAGCGGATGCTGGCCCGCGGCCGCTCCGACGACAACGAGGACACCATCCGTACCCGGCTGCGTGTCTATCGCGACGAGACCGAACCGCTGCTGAACTACTACGACGGTCTGGTCGTGACGGTGGACGGTGTCGGCGAGGTCGACGAGGTCAATACCCGGGCCCTCGAGGCACTGGGCCGTAATGCCACGACCGGTTGACGTGGTTGCCGGGTCGGGCGTCGCACCATCGGTGAGGGAGAGCTGACCCGATATGGTTTTCGGTCGTAAGAGCAAGAAAGTGGTGCCGTTCCGCACCACCGGTGAACTCGACGCCATGGCCGCGGCCGGGGCGATCGTCGGCCGCGCGCTGGTGGCGGTGCGGACCGCCGCCGCGCCCGGCGTCAGCACCCTGGAGCTCGACCAGATCGCCGAAACGGTGATCCGGGATGCGGGGGCCGTGCCCTCGTTCAAGGGCTACCACGGTTTTCCCGCCTCGATCTGCGCGTCCGTGAACGATCGGGTGGTGCACGGTATCCCGTCGGAGCTGGAGGTGCTGGCCGCCGGCGATCTGGTGTCCATCGATTGTGGCGCCATTCTCGACGGCTGGCACGGCGATTCGGCATGGACATTCGGTGTGGGCGAGCTCTCGGAGGCCGACCGGCTGCTGAGCGAGGCCACCGAGAAGTCGATGGTCGCGGGAATCGCGGCGATGCTGCCCGAGAACCGGCTCACCGATATCTCGCATGCGATCGAACTCGGCACCCGGGCCGCGGAGAGCGAGCACGGCCGGCCCTACGGCATCGTCGACGGTTACGGCGGGCACGGTATCGGCCGGGAGATGCACCTCGACCCGTTTCTGCCCAACGAGGGCGAGCCCGGTAAAGGTCCTCGCCTGGTGGTGGGTTCGGTCCTGGCGATCGAGCCGATGCTCACGCTGGGGACCTCCGATACCAAGGTGCTCGACGACGACTGGACGGTGGTCACCACCGACGGGTCGCGGGCGGCGCACTGGGAACATACGGTCGCGGTCACCGAGGACGGGCCGCGGATCCTCACCCTGCGTCCCGAATAGCAACGGTCCGTTCAGAGCTCCAACAGGATCGTGACGGGACCGTCGTTGCTGAGATCGACCTGCATATGCGCGCCGAACCGGCCGCATGCCACTTCCGCGCCCAGTTCCCGGAGCGTTTCGGAAACAGTGTCGACCAGAGGTTCGGCCACCGGCCCCGGGGCCGCCGCGGACCAGGACGGCCGCCTGCCCTTCCGGGTATCGGCGTAGAGCGTGAACTGACTGACGACGAGAATCGGGGCCCGCAGATCCGCCGCGCTGCGTTCGCCGTCGAGTACGCGGAGCCGCCAGATCTTGTCGGCCATGGTCCGCGCC
>NZ_JBSFRU010000343.1:0-6645 GCF_053589395.1 Nocardia sp. NPDC003345 | reverse complement strand
CCCGGCCGGGTTCCATCGTGGCAGTTCACCGGACCGCCGGCGGGACAGCGCGCTGGTGTGTCGGTCACTGCGCGCACGGAGGCGGTACAGCGGTGTCCGGGGTCATATCCGGCGGCGGGGGAGCCGTGGGTGGATCCGGTCGTGATTCAGCGGCTCCCGGTGAGGCGCCGGTAACTCGCCTGCCACAGCCATTCCACCGGTCCGCGCTCGAACCGGCGCAGCCACAGATGGGCGAAGATCCCGACCGTCACGACCACGACCAGATAGATCACGACTGTGAACGGCACCCGGGCGTCGGGCGCGAAGCGCGCGGCCAGGCCGAACCCCCAGCCGTAACAGAGAATCGAGGCCACCAGGTTCTGCAGGATGTAGCAACTCAACGCGGTCCGGCCGATCTCGGCGAGCCGGCGCCCGGTGAATCCGGTGGTGGAGCGGCGCACATAGAACTCGGCCACCAGCGCGAGGACGGCCAGCGAGACGACCGGGGCCACCAGATAGCGGGTGACCAGCACCGCGTCGCCGCCCCCGAGCACCCCGGTCAGCAGGTCCACCGGCGCCGCGATACCGAATCCGGCGAACATGAGACGCCGCCGCAGCCGGGCGCCTTCCGCGAGGAACACGCCCGCGTGGAACAGCCGCGCGCCGATCAGGAACAACGCGATCGACATCGGCAGGATGAACAGGGTCTCGGCCCGGAAAACCAGGGCGTTCCCGGCGCGGAACAGCACCAGATCCCAGAACGAACCGTCCGCGTACGGGTTCGGGGACAGCGCGCCGGCGGTATCCGAGCCGCCCGGCCCCGCGGTGAACAGCGCGACGGCTATGAGCCCGATCAGAGTGAGATGGACGCCCAGCATCGTGACCAGCCACCGGCGCTGGGCGCGCGGGCCGAGGGTGAGCAGGAACGCCACGATCGCGCCGGTGACCGCGTATCCCATCAAGACGTCGAATTCGGCGATCAACAGGAAATTGAGCAGCCCGTCGAGGAACAGCAGCGCGGCACGCCACGGGTACCCGCCCGGCCAGGGGCGTCCCGCGCGGCGGGCCGAAGCCTGCTGGATGGCCAGGCCGATCCCGAACATCACGGTGAGCAGCCCCAGGAACTTGCCCTGAGCCAACTGCTGGAGCACCTTCTCTGCCCACATCCACGCGTCCGCGGGTGCGGTGGACAAGCGGTCGAGATAGCCCACCATGCCCCGCGGATCGGTGAGGATCCAGATATTGGTACCCAGCGTGCCGAGGATCGCCAGGCCACGCAGCACATCCAGGGCGATCAGCCGGGCCGGTCGCGACGGGATGTTTCCGGAGACGCCGGGATCGGCGGTCGTGCGTGTCATGTTCCGAGGATGTGGCCGCGGACCCGCCACGGCGTCCTCCGGAAGTACCACTCAGCGGATGATTCGCGATCCGTCGCCTACTCTCGAACCCATGCAGCGCATCATCGGTATCGAGGTCGAATACGGGATATCCACGCCCGCCGACCCGTCGGCCAACCCGATCCTCACCTCTACGCAGGCGGTTCTGGCCTACGCCGCCGCCGAGGGGGTGCCACGCGCGAAGCGCACCCGGTGGGACTACGAGGTGGAATCGCCGCTGCGCGATGCCCGCGGATTCGATCTGAGCCGGATGAACGGGCCCGCGCCGGTCATCGACGCCGACGAGGTCGGGGCGGCGAATATGATCCTGACCAACGGTGCCCGCCTCTACGTCGACCACGCCCATCCCGAGTACTCCGCTCCCGAGGTCACCGATCCGCTGGACGCGGTCATCTGGGACAAGGCCGGTGAGCGGGTCATGGAGGCCGCGGCCCGGCACGCGTCGAGTGTGCCCGGCGCGGCGCGGATGCAGTTGTACAAGAACAATGTCGACGGCAAGGGCGCCTCCTACGGCACTCACGAGAACTATCTGATGAGCCGCGAAACCCCGTTCAACGCGGTGATTCTCGGACTCACCCCGTTCTTCGTCTCCCGGCAGGTGATCTGCGGCGCGGGCCGGGTCGGTCTCGGTCAATCCGGGGACAACGCCGGTTTCCAGCTGTCCCAGCGCTCGGACTACATCGAGGTCGAGGTCGGCCTGGAGACCACCCTCAAACGCGGCATCATCAACACCCGCGACGAACCGCACGCCGACGCCGACAAGTACCGCCGGTTGCACGTGATCATCGGCGACGCCAACCTGGCGGAGATGTCGACCTATCTCAAGGTCGGCACCACCGCGCTGGTGCTGGACCTCATCGAATCCGGCGCGGATCTCTCGGATTTCCAGCTCGCCCGCCCGGTGACCGCCGTCCACACCATCAGCCACGATCCCACGCTGCGCGCCAAGGTCGCGCTGACCGACGGCCGCGAACTGTCCGGGCTCGAGATCCAGCGGCTCTATCACGAACGGGTCGCGAAATTCGTCGAGGTCCAGGGCAACGACGATCCGCGGGTACGCGATCTGCTGGACAACTGGGAGATGATCCTGGACCGGCTGGAACGCGATCCGATGGAATGCGCCGATCTGCTCGACTGGCCGGCCAAACTCCGCTTGCTCGAGGGTATGCGCAGCCGTGAGGGGCTGGGCTGGGCCGCGCCGAAACTGCATCTGATGGATCTGCAGTACTCCGATGTCCGGCTCGACAAGGGCCTCTACAACCGGCTGGTGGCCCGCGGCTCGATGAAGCGGCTGGTCAGCGAACAGCAGGTCCTCGACGCCATGACCCAGCCGCCCACCGATACCCGCGCCTATTTCCGGGGCGAATGCCTGCGGCGGTTCGGCGGCGATATCGCGGCCGCGAGCTGGGACTCGGTGATCTTCGACCTGGGCGGCGATTCGCTGGTCCGGATCCCGACGCTGGAGCCCCGGCGCGGCACCAAGGCCCACGTCGGCACCCTGCTCGACGGTGTCGATACCGCGGCCGACCTGGTACGACAGCTCACCACCTGAGCCCGGCCCGCCGCCGGGTGCGACGTTATACGACTACGTGTCGTCCCGGCTGGGTAGTGTTGAGGAACGAGCACAGAGAGCTGCTCACGATTCGTCCGGTACGCACCAGCGTCCGGTCGGTGGAAACAGAGGAGGTCGGCTGCGATGGCACAAGAGCAGACCAAACGCGCCGGGGGCGGCGACGATGACGAAGGCGTCGACGGCGTAGACGCCGCGGGTCAGGAGCGGCGCGAGAAGCTGGCGGAGGACACCGACGACCTGCTCGACGAGATCGACGATGTGCTCGAAGAGAACGCCGAAGACTTCGTTCGCGCCTACGTGCAGAAAGGTGGCCAGTGACCTCAGGTGACCCCTTGCGTCTCCAGTTGGGGTACGCCCTGTCGTCCTTTTCCGAACATCTGCGTCAGCAGGCACCGGATCTACTGCCCAGCAACGGATTCGATGCCCTGAGCCAGTCCACCGCCGCCGGAATTCCCGGCGGCGGTGCCGCGGGGGACATCGCACCGCACGGCACGACCGTGGTCGCGGTGTCCTACCGGGGCGGGGTCCTGATCGCCGGCGACCGGCGCTCCACCCAGGGCAACCTGCTGGCCGGGCGCGATGTGGAGAAGGTCCATATCACCGATACCTACTCGGCGACCGGTATCGCCGGGACCGTGGGCATGGCCATCGAGCTGGTGCGCCTGTTCGCGGTGGAGCTGGAACACTACGAGAAGATCGAGGGCGTCTCGCTGACCTTCGACGGCAAGGCCAACAAGCTGTCGAAGATGGTGCGCGACAACCTCCCGGCCGCCATGCAGGGCCTGGCCGTGGTGCCGCTGCTGGTCGGCTACGACGAGCAGGCCACCGATCCGGACCGGGCCGGGCGCATCGTCTCCTACGACGTGGTCGGCGGGCGCAGCGAGGAACGTTTCGGGTTCACCGCGGTAGGTTCCGGCTCGATGTTCGCGCGGACCTCGTTGAAGAAGCTGTACGCCAAGGGGATCGATTCCGACCGCGCCCTGCGGATCGCGGTCGAGGCCCTGGTGGACGCGTCGGACGACGATACCGCCACCGGCGGGCCGGACCTGCTGCGCGGGATCTACCCGACCGCGATCCTCATCGATGCCGACGGCGCCGTCGAGGTGGCCGAAGCCCGGCTCGAGGAGATCGCGCGCGGTATCGCCGCGGACCGTGAGGCCGCCGAGGAAGGGAGCGCACGGGCATGACCCTGCCGCTGTATGCGTCCGCCGAGCAGATCATGCGCGACAAGACCGAGCTCGCGCGCAAGGGGATCGCCCGGGGCCGCAGTGTCGTGGTGCTCGCCTACGACCAAGGCGTGGTGTTCGTCGCGGAGAATCCCTCGGCCACCCTGCACAAGGTCAGCGAACTCTACGACCGGACCGGTTTCGCCGCCGTCGGCAAATACAACGAGTTCGAGAGCCTGCGCCGGGGTGGCATCCTGCAGGCCGATCTGCGCGGCTACCAGTACGACCGTCGCGACGTCACCGGGCGTGCCCTGGCCAACGCCTACGCGCAGACGCTGGGCTCGATCTTCACCGATCAGCTCAAGCCCTACGAGGTGGAGATCTGCGTCGCCGAGGTGAGCTATCCGGACCAGGAGCCCGAATCGGTGCTCTACCGGATCACCTTCGACGGCTCGATCGTCGACGAGCGCGAGTACGTGGTGATGGGCGGGACCACCGAGCCCATCGTCGCCGCGCTCAAGGACACCTACCGGGCGGGTCTGGACCTCGCCTCGGCGATCGCGGTCGCCGTAGCGGCCCTGCAGGCCAGCGAGGGCTCCGACAAGGACAAGCGGACCCTGGGCGTGGGATCGCTCGAGGTCGCGACCCTGGAACAGGCGCGGCCGCGGCGGGCGTTCCGGCGGATAGGCCGGGCCGCCCTCGATGAGTTGCTCGGTACCACCGGTGAAGCCGGCGACGCCGCCCCGGAAACGGGTGGTAAGCCGGACTGACCGCCTGCGCGGGCAGCCTCCCGCCGCCGGGCACGAACCCGGGCCGAGCACCGCCACGGCGGTGCTCGGCCCGTTTCCGTGCCCCGATCGGCCTGAACCGATGCCTTGTGGCCGGGGTCCGCGCGACCGGTTCCGGCCCCTCTCCGGCGGCCGGTCCGGGACCGGGAATGGGCCCCGAAGCTGCGGATTCTCGGGTTCGGATGCCCATTCGGCGAACGATCGACGGCCTAATCGTTGCCAAGCCGTATACATCGGGTTTTCCGCACCGCCCCGCAGGGCTCATTCAGCGCTGTAACCTCGATAGTGTGCAGCGACGAATTATGGGGATCGAGACCGAATTCGGTGTGACGTGCACCTTCCACGGACACCGCCGGCTCAGTCCCGACGAGGTGGCCCGGTATCTGTTCCGCCGGGTGGTGTCGTGGGGGCGCAGCTCCAACGTGTTCCTGCGAAACGGCGCCCGGCTCTACCTCGACGTCGGTTCGCATCCGGAGTACGCCACCGCCGAATGCGACAGCCTGGTCCAGCTGGTCACCCACGACCGGGCCGGGGAGCGAGTACTGGAGGAA
This sequence comes from Nocardia sp. NPDC003345, assembly GCF_053589395.1. Lineage (NCBI taxonomy): Bacteria > Bacillati > Actinomycetota > Actinomycetes > Mycobacteriales > Nocardiaceae > Nocardia > Nocardia sp. NPDC003345. The sequence goes on along the minus strand of NZ_JBSFRU010000343.1, from coordinate 1,191 downwards.
CTGCTCATCGACGCCGAGCAGCGCCTCGCGGAGGAGGGTATCGGCGGGGACATCTACCTGTTCAAGAACAACACCGATTCGGCGGGCAACTCCTACGGCTGCCACGAGAACTTCCTGGTCGTGCGGGCCGGTGAATTCTCCCGCATCTCCGACGTACTGCTCCCGTTCCTGGTCACCCGGCAGCTGATCTGCGGGGCCGGCAAGGTACTGCAGACACCGAAGGCGGCCACCTTCTGCCTCTCGCAGCGGGCCGAGCACATCTGGGAAGGCGTCTCCTCGGCGACCACCCGCTCCCGCCCCATCATCAACACCCGCGACGAACCCCACGCCGACGCCGAGAAATACCGGCGCCTGCACGTGATCGTCGGCGATTCGAATATGGCCGAAACCACCACCATGCTCAAGGTCGGCACCGCCGCCCTGGTGCTGGAGATGATCGAGGCCGGCGTCTCCTTCCGCGATTTCGCCCTGGACAACCCCATCCGCGCGATCCGCGAAGTGAGTCACGACCTCACCGGCCGGCGCCCCGTACGACTGGCCGGCGGCCGGCAGGCCAGCGCCCTCGACATCCAGCGTGAGTACTACGCCCGCGCCGTCGAACATCTGCGCAACCGCGAACGCGATCCGCAGGTGGACCAGGTGGTGGACCTGTGGGGCCGCACCCTCGACGCGGTGGAATCCCAGGATTTCGCCAAGGTCGACACCGAAATCGACTGGGTGATCAAACGCAAACTGTTCCAGCGCTACCAGGACCGCTACGGCATGGAACTGGCCGATCCCAAGATCGCCCAGCTCGACCTCGCCTACCACGACATCAAACGTGGCCGGGGTGTGTTCGACCTGCTGCAGCGTAAAGGGCTGGCCAAACGGATCACCGAGGACGACGCGGTCGACGCGGCCGTCGACACCCCGCCACAGACCACCCGGGCGAAACTGCGCGGCGACTTCATCACAGCGGCGCAGGCGGCCGGGCGGGACTTCACGGTGGACTGGGTGCATCTGAAGTTGAACGATCAAGCGCAGCGGACGGTGCTGTGCAAAGACCCGTTCCGGTCGGTCGACGAGCGGGTGGACCGGCTGATCGCTTCGATGTAGCTGGAGCGGCTCCGCCGCTCGAGGTTCGGCCCTCCTTAGCGTCTGCTGTCAGCGCTCGAGACTCGCGGCTGCGCCGCCTCGCTTCGAGCGCTGACA
>NZ_JBSFRU010000342.1:0-6657 GCF_053589395.1 Nocardia sp. NPDC003345 | reverse complement strand
CCGCCGCCTTCGCCGCGGTGGACCCCGGTCCGGTGTGGTCTCCGGCGCCCGGCCCCGGTCAGTGAGAAGGGGGCGCCCACCGGGCCAGGTGTGCGGTATCCGGCCCGGTTCCCGGGCTCGTTGTGACTTCCTCCCGAGCCGCTGACCTCGACCCTGGACCCCAACTGCCGCGCCGCGCTACTAAGCTCGACCCATGTTCGAACCCGTCCGCCCGGCACCGACGTTGTGCGGCCGGGCGGTAGCGACCGATCGCGCCCTGGTCATGGCGATCGTGAATCGCACGCCGGATTCCTTCTACGACCGCGGCGCCACCTTCGGGGATACGGCCGCCATGGCGGCGGTGGACCGGGCGGTCGCCGAAGGCGCCGATCTGGTCGATATCGGCGGGGTGAAGGCCGGGCCGGGGGAATCGGTGGACGCGGCCGAGGAGACGCGGCGGGTGGTGCCGTTCGTGGCCGCGATCCGGGAGGCGTACCCCGATCTGTTGATCAGTGTGGACACCTGGCGGTCGGAGGTGGCGCGCGCGGCGGTGGCCGAGGGCGCGGACCTGATCAACGACACCTGGGCGGGCGCCGATCCGGAGCTGGTCGCGGTGGCGGCGGAGACGCGCACCGGAATCGTCTGCAGCCATACCGGCGGCGCGGTGCCGCGGACCCGCCCGCATCGGGTCCGCTACGACGATGTGGTGGCCGAGGTCACCGAAGCGGTGGTCGGCGCCGCCGAAGCGGCCGCGGCGGCGGGTGTGGCCGGGGATTCCATCCTCATCGACCCGACCCATGATTTCGGGAAAAACACCTATCACGGGCTCGCACTGTTGCGGGCAGCGGACGTTCTTGTAAAAAGCGGGTGGCCGGTCTTGATGGCGCTGAGCAACAAGGATTTCATCGGAGAGACATTAGGTGCCGGACTTTCCGAACGGCTGGAGGGCACATTGGCAGCAACAGCGTGGTCGGCCGCGGCGGGTGCCCGGGTCTTCCGTGTGCACGAGGTCGCCGCGACCCGGCGTGTTGTCGACATGATCGCCGCGATCCAGGGGGTCCGGCCCCCAGTACGAACTCTGCGAGGTCTCGTATGAAACTCTCACACCACGAGCCCGGCTGGGCGTCCACCCACACCTGGGACGCCCCGGACTGGTCGGTGGCCGAACTGGTCGCCGCCAAGGCCGGCCGCACCGTATCGGTGGTGCTGCCCGCACTGAACGAGGAGAGAACCGTCGCCGAGGTGGTGGCCAGTATCCGGCCGCTGCTCGGCACTCTGGTGGACGAACTCGTCGTACTGGACTCCGGATCGACCGATGCGACCGCCGAACGTGCCCGCGCGGCCGGGGCCGAGGTCGTCACCCGGGAACAGGCCATACCCGAACTGGAGCCGGTCCCGGGCAAGGGCGAGGTGCTGTGGCGCTCGCTCGCGGTGACCAGCGGTGATCTGGTGGCCTTCGTCGACTCCGATCTCATCGATCCGGATCCGGCGTTCGTACCCAAGCTGCTGGGCCCGCTGCTCACCACGCCCGATCTGCATCTGGTGAAGGCGTACTACCGGCGGCCGCTACTACACGGCGGTGGCGTGGACGCGCACGGCGGCGGCCGGGTCACCGAACTGGTGGCGCGCCCGCTGCTGGCCGCGCTGCGTCCGGGTCTGACCCCGGTGCTGCAGCCGCTGGGTGGCGAGTACGCGGGCACCCGCGAACTCCTCACCGCCGTGCCGTTCGCTCCGGGGTACGGGGTGGAGATCGGATTACTGCTCGACACCTACGACCGCCTCGGCCTGAGTGCCATCGGCCAGGTCAATCTGGGGGTCCGGACGCACCGCAACCGGCCGCTGGCCGATCTGGGCGTGATGAGCCGGCAGATCCTGGGCACGGTGCTGGGCCGCTGCGGTATCGCGGATTCGGGCGCGGCGCTCACTCAGTTCCCGCTGGTAGGAGACGAGTTCACCGCGCACAGCACGGTGGTGGATCTGCTGGACCGGCCGCCGATGAACACCATCCGGCCGGACGTGGCGGCGGCCTGAACGATTCCGGTCACGACCACGGGCGCTCGCGTCAGTGGTCGTGACCGGGTTCGGGCTCCGGGGTAGGTTTCGGCGCCTTCCCGGCGGTATCCACGTCGTCCGGTTCGTCGCCGGCGTCCCCGGGTTCCGTCGGCTCGGGGCGGGGCTCCTGCCCACTGCCCGCGGCTTCGTCGTCAGCGGCGACGGTGCCGGGTTCGGCCCGATCGGTGGTACCCGAGTCGTCGGTGGCAGCGGGCGCGGTTCCGGCATCGGAGGCGGCGGCGGGGTGATCCGGGCCGGAGTCGGTAGGGTCGCCGGAATCATCGTGTTCGTGGTCCAGCCGGGCCTGTAATTCGGCGACGGTCACGTATTCACTGTTGCCGGAACCCGGATTACGCCACCACACGAAAAGCGAAACCAGCAGGCCGGCCGCGACCAATACGACCGCGACGATAATCCACGCATCCACCCGCGCCTCCACGAATCGACTTGTCGGAGCCGATCTCCGGAAGGCCACCGCATATCGGCCTCATCGGCCTACCGTTCGCCAGGGTAGCAATGCGATCGGAAAATATTCGGAGTCGCTATAGGTGTTTTCCGGACGTGTCGACGAAGTGGCGCGGCGAATTCATTTCCGCTACCGGTGGCCCACCGGATTCAGCGGCGTTGCCGGACGACGTGCGGCCGGGAATCCACCGGTTCGTGCACATACACCGGGGTGAGCAGGTCGGCGTCCACCGGTTCGCCGGTGGAGCGGTCGTAGCGGACGCCGACCAGTACCGAGAAACGCCGGTTGGCGGCGCGCTCGTGCAGGGTCGCGAGCCGGGTGGCCAGCAGGCGCACGGCGCCGAGCGAACCGGGCGGGTGCAGACCGTCGATCACCAGAATGGAACCGCGCCCGTCCGGGCGCGGCAGCCGTGCCAAATAGGCGATATCGTGCGGTTCCGGGCTGGCGGGGCGATATATCCGGCGGGCGGCGCGGTCCTCGATACCGCGGCGGCCGTCGCCGGGCCGGGCGACAGCCCGGCGTAGCCGCGGGTCGGCGGCGATGAGGTGGCGCAGACTGGGGGAGAGTTCGGGCCCGCCGATCACGATCAGCCCGTCGCGTAGCAGGTCCACGGGGCGTCCCGGCGCGAACGGTTCGATGGTCACCCCGAAGCCCAGCTCTTTCAACTGCTCGGCCAGCCGGGGCGCGGCCGCCGGATCGGGTGCCCCGATCAGCCTGCCCGGGCGGGTATCCGGGACCAGCAGGGTGAGCGGTCCGTGCCCGAAGAACAAACCCTCCGGCGCCGGCCCCTGTGTGCTCACCTGATGGATGCGGGCGCGGGAAAGTCCCGCGGCCGCACCGATTCGTGCGAAAGTCCATCCCTCGGCGTGCAATTCCCGGATCACCGCACGGCGAATCCGGGTGAGCTCGTTGATGGTCTGCTGAGCCGCTGCGACACCCTCCGTTGCGGCCTTGAGTCGCTCGACTTTGTCTTCGATCGCGAATATCCGCGCCACGTCATCGGCCGACATGTGCGAAGTCTAGACAGGAGGTCGCTGAACTGCGTCTAGCCTGGTTGACGCTCAGGTGGCGTCGGTATCGATCGGCGGACGTTCATTGTGTTCCAAGGGTTTATGTGACGTAGATCGCGGGTAATCTGGCATGCCGCTGTGCGCGCCCAGGACATTCTTGCTGTCGGGCAATGCGCCGTCGAGATCCTTGAACAGGGAATCATCGCCGTTCAGAAGATGTTTGGTCACCACCGAGCGCGGTGACATCCCGCGCAATTCCTGGAGATCGGCGAGTGGTTTACGCAGATCTTCGAATTCGGGGCCGAGCTCGGATCGCAATTGCGATGTCGCGCCGGTGGCGTAATCGCGAACCTGCCGCAGACTGCGCGCAGTCCACCGCGCGGCGCCGGGTAGGCGTTCCGGGCCGAGGATGACGAGGGCGGCGACGAGTAGCACGAGCATCTCGCCCCACCCGATACTGCTGAACACCTCACCAGATTACCCGGCGCCGCGCGTGGTGGATCAGTCGGACGCCAGGGTGACCGGAATATCCACCTGCCGTCCCTCACGGATGAGCTGGACGTTCACCGATTGGCCGATATCGTTCATCTGCACCGCGACAACGAGTTCGTCGGGGTTGGTCACCTCACGATCGCCGACCCGGACGATCACATCGCCCTCCACGATCCCGGCGTCCGCGGCGGGGCTACCCGGCTGCACATCGGCCACCTCGGCGCCGCTCATGACCTCGTTGGCGACCGTCTTCTGGCGCGCGCTCACGCCGATCACCGGATGGTGGATCGAACCGTCCCGGATGAGGGTCTGCGCCACCTCGGTCATCTGATCGACCGGGATGGCGAAGCCGAGACCGACCGAACCGCCGCTCTCACTGCGGATCGCGGTATTGATACCGATCACGCGACCGTCCGCGTCCACCAGCGCGCCGCCGGAGTTACCCGGGTTGATCGAGGCGTCGGTCTGCACGGCGTCGATCACGGCCTTGGTATCGCTGCCCTCGCCCTCGAGTTTGACCGGCCGGTGCAAGGCGCTGACGATGCCGGAGGTGACGGTTTTGCTGAGGCCGAGCGGCGAACCGATGGCCAGCACCGCGTCCCCGACTTGGACATCGCCCGATTTGCCCAGTTGTGCGACGGTGAGATTTTTCACATCCACCTTGAGCACGGCGAGATCGCTCTTGGGGTCGCGGCCCACGATGCTCGCCGGGGTGCGCGTGCCGTCGGAGAAGGTGACCTGGATCCGGGCGCGACCGGACTGATCCTGCGCGGCCATCGAGATCACATGGTTGTTGGTGACGATATAGCCGTTACCGTCGATCACCACGCCGGAACCGGTGGCGCCGTTCTCGCCGACCGTGGTGCGGATCGAGACCACCGAGGGCAGGACCGCGTCGGCCACCTGGGCGATCGGGCCGTGCGGCTGGTCGCTGTCGGTCTGTTCCAGGCTCACCTTGCGCGAGGTCAGGGTGGAGGCCGTTTCGGCGGTGAGCCGGCCGACCAGCCCGCCGACGAGTCCGATCGCCAGCGCGATCGCCGCGAGAACCAGCAGCGCCCGCGGCGCGACCCGCGAACCGAAGAGCACCTGCCGGGCGGAGAGCCGCTCGGCGCGGGGAAGTTCCTGAGTGGTGGGGGCGTGCAGGGCCGGGGCACCGAGGCGGGCCTGCGCGTCCGGATCGCGCCAGGGGTCGGCGGGGCCGGCCACGACAGGGCTCTCGGTCACGGCATCGGGGTCGCGCTGGAGTACTTCGCTCGAACCCGGCGGACGGCCGAACGCCTCGGCCAGGACCGCCTCGGGCGGGCCCTTGGGCGCGACCGGTGTATCGGTCTCGGCCCGGGCGGCCCGGGATGAGAACGAGCCCGACTGGCCGGACGGCCGGCGGAAGGCATGCGCGGTATGTGAGTCCACATGGGGTCGATAGACCGGGCGCGGTGCCAGGACCGGAGCATCGGGCGGGCGCAGCGTGCCGTTGCCGTTCGCCGTGCCGTTTTCGTCCGTCGAATCAGGATTGTCGGCCGGGGAATTGTGCGTCGATTCGGAACTCACGCGCCAAACTCTACTTGCGCCACCACACCGACCACCGGAAGCTGTCGAAGGTCGACGAGAAAGACTGGCCCGACGACCCGAATACTGCCTCGTTACGCGTATTTCCGGGAGAATTGCGGGAGGTCGTCCCGCCCGGTGGTTCGGCGAGCGGAATTCGCGACAGGCTGTCGTGCAGGCCGGTGGGGATCGAGACCTGGGTGGCGCGGCGCAGGGCGATACGCGCCTGCTGCTGGGCCTCCACCTCGGCCGCGCATTCCGGGCAGATCGAAATATGCTGCGCCGCGCGCAGGTAGGGATTCATCCGCAGTTCGCCATCGACATAGGCGGCGACCGCCTCGCTCGCCAGATGCTCGGTGGAGTGGAACTGCGGGGAACGACGACCGAAGGATCTGAAGTCGTCACTCATTCGCTGCCCATCCTTCCCAACCGACATCGCTGACCGCCGGGATCCGGCGTCATGGTCGCCGGATCACCCGAAGCTCGCCCTTGTGATCATGCGAGGCTCGCCTCTCATAGTTATACGAGGCTGGCCTCGCCGGCGAAACGCTCCTGCACTCCATTATGCGCAAGATACTCGCGCAGTGCCTGCCGGCCACGGTGAATACGGCTGCGAACGGTACCCAGCTTGACACCGAGCGTCGCGCCGATCTCCTCGTACGACAGGCCCTCGATATCGCAGAGCACGACGGCGGCGCGGAATTCGGGAGCCAGCGAATCCAGGGCGGACTGCAGGTCGGGGTCGAGCCTGGCGTCGTGGAACACCTGCTCGGGGCCGGGACCGTCGGCGGGGACCCGGTCGTAGTCGTCGGGTAGGGCCTCCATCCGGATCCGGCTGCGCCGGCGGACCATGTCCAGGAAGAGGTTCGTGGTGATGCGGTGCAGCCAGCCCTCGAACGTGCCGGGCTGATAGCTGGACAGTGAGCGGAAGACCCGGATGAAGGTCTCCTGGGTCAGATCCTCGGCGTCCTGCGCGTCACCGGAGAGGCGGTAGGCGAGGCGGTACACGCGATCGGCGTGTTCGCGTACCAGTTCCTCCCAGGTCGGCATGACCGCGCGGTCGCCGGTCGCGTCGAAGGCGGCGGTGCCCGTCAGGGGGTCGTCGAGTTCGGG
>NZ_JBSFRU010000341.1:0-6682 GCF_053589395.1 Nocardia sp. NPDC003345 | reverse complement strand
CAGCAGTGCCGAGGCTGCCACCGGCGGGTCGACATCGCCGGGTACGGCCACCGCGCCGGGATCACGATCCCGGCCGGCCGCACGCTACCGGGCGCCCCGCCGCATATGCCGGGGCCATCCGCCCTTGGTCGAGCCGTGGGTGCGCGGCGGGACCGGGCGGGTCACGAAACGCGGCTGGTCGTTCCGAATGGGGTAGGTGTTGCTGTGCTGCTTTCGCATGAACGCCGCCTTTCCTATAACCACTTCGCTTGTAGTACTGTGGTCGAAGTGATTTGAACCGTAGTACTACAGATGGAGTGGTGTCAAGTGGTGCGCACGAACCCAGAACGCAGGCGAGCCCTGCTGGACGCGTCGATCGAGGTCCTGGCCGGTGAAGGGGCCCGCGGGCTGACCTTCCGGGCAGTGGACAAGGAGGCAGCGGTTCCGGCCGGCACCGCCTCCAACTACTTCGCCAACCGTGACGACCTGCTGATCCAGGTCGCCCACCGGTATTACGAACGCCTGGTCCCCGACTCCGAGACCATGGCCAAACTGCACGGCCTGCGCTCCCGCGAGACCGTGCACGAACTCATGACCGAGGTCGTCGGGCGGGTCAGCCGGTTCCGCAGCGGCTACCTCGCCATCCTCGAACTGCGCCTGGAAGCCACCCGGCGGCCGGACCTGCAGGCCCTGCTCACCGAGCGCGTGCGCGCCGACCTGGACTTCAATATCGCCAACCATCTGGACCACGGGATGCCCGGCGACGCGAACACCGTGAACCTGCTGTTCCTCGCACTGAACTGGCTGGTCCTCGAAAGGCTCACACTGCCCGGCGTCTTCACCGACGAACAGGTGGAGGAACTGGTACGGGTCGCGGTGGAGCGGGCGATCCCGGCCGGCGCGGTCGACGAGATCGCGCCGGGTGTGACGTCCGGCTAGGCGGCCATCTCCCGGGCCAGGGCCGCGACGAAGGCGTCCACATCGTCCTCGGTGGTATCGAAGGAGCACATCCAGCGGACCTCACCGGTGCGGATATCCCAGGGATGGAACCGGAACCGCCGCCGCAGCCGCTCGGTGACATCCGGTGGCAGTACCGCGAAAACGCCGTTGACCTCGACCGGCCGCACGATCCGGACGCCCGGCACCCCAGCGGCGGCGTCCGCCAGCCGGGCCGCCATCGCATTGGCGTGCCGGGCATTGCGCAACCACAGGTCGCCCTCCAGCAGCGCCACGAATTGCGCCGATACATACCGCATCTTGGAAGCCAGCTGCAGCCCCGCCTTGCGCAGGTACTCCACACCCCGCACGGCGGCGGGGTCGAGCACCACGATCGCCTCGCCGAACATCATGCCGTTCTTGGTGCCGCCCAGCGACAGCACATCCACTCCGGCGTCGGTGGTGAACGCGCGCGGCGGCAGTCCCAGCGCGGCCGCCGCGTTGGCCAGCCGGGCACCGTCCACATGCAGCAGCATCCCCCGCTCGTGCGCCGACGCGCCGAGTGCCGCGATCTCACCGGGCGTATAGAGGGTTGCGAGCTCCGTGCTCTGGGTGATCGAGACGACCCGGGGCTGGGCATGATGCGGATCGCCGAATCCCGTCGCGTACCGGTCCAGCAGATCCGGGGTCAGCTTGCCGTCCGAGGTGGGCACCGGCACCACCTTCAATCCGGCGACCTTCTCGGGCGCACCGCATTCGTCGTAGTTGATATGCGAGGTCTCCGGGCAGATCACCGAACTCCACCGGTCGCACATCGCCTGCAGCCCCACCACATTGGCGCCGCTGCCGTTGAAAACCGGATAGATCTCCGCGCGCTCACCGAAATGGCGTCGGACCAGTTCGCCGAGCCGGGCCGTATGGGCGTCGGCTCCGTAAGCGGGCGCGTGACCCACATTGGCGGCCGCCAGCGCCGCCATGATCTCCGGGTGGACGGAGGCGTTGTTATCGCTGGCGAACCCCCGGATCGGCGCGCTGTCGTCGTTCACAGATCTCCTCGGGTCGGACACGGCCCGGTCGTTCCCAGCGCGAACAGCGCTGCCGCCGCCTGTTCGGCGAGTTCGGGCGCGTGGTCGGGGATCGGCCGGCCGATGGTCAGATATCGCTTGATCATGGCGTAGGGCAGGTCGACCACCGCGAGGAGCACCCGGTCGGCCGCGCCGGGAGCGGTATCGTCGCCGTTCTCGATCAGGGCAGTCAACGCCTCGTTCAGCACGGCGTCGGCTCGCTCGATGTCCGTGCGGGCCTGCTCGCTCCAGTCCTGCTCACCCAGCTCTTTCTTTCCCGCGAGCAGTACGCGCGCTTCGAGGGGATTGCGCCGCGCCCACTCCAGGCTCGCACGCGCACCACCGCGGATCGCCTCCCGGGGATCTCCGTGACTCAAGCCGGCGAGCAGTTCGCCGTGGAATCCGCGCAGCGCGCGTGACCACAGCGCGGCCAGTAATGCGGGCCGATCCGGAAACCGGTGATACACGGACCCACTCGGGGCGCCGACCGCCTTGGCCACCCCCGACATGGTGACCGCGGCGGACCCGCCTCCGGCCAGGAGTTCCGCGGCGGCGTCCAGAAGCCGATCGGCATCGTGCCTCGGTGGCCTTCCCATGAAATAGAGGATATGCTCTAATTCGTTTTAGAGAGCAATCTCTAAAAATAAAGCCGACCGGACCGAGGAGCCGATCATGGCCGTTGTCAACATTCACCTCCGCCACCTGCCCGGACCGGTGGGCCCGGTCGGCGCCCTGGTGGACGGCCTCGCCGGCCAGAGCGACACACTCTGGCCGGCGCACCTCTGGCCCGCGATGCGGTTCGACCGCCCGCTCGGCGCCGGCGCGGTGGGCGGGCACGGCCCGGTCCGGTACACGGTGGACCACTATGTGCCCGGCCACTGGGTCCGTTTCCGTTTCACCGGGCCCCGGGGCTTCGACGGCTTCCACGAATTCACCGTCCGTCCGACTTCCGACGGCGCCGACCTGGTCCACCTGCTCGCCATGAACACGCGTGGACCGGCGCGACTGACCTGGCCCCTGGCCTACCGTTGGCTGCACGACGCCCTCTCGCGAGATTGCCTGGATCGGGCGGAATACGCCCTCACCGGCTCCGTTGCCCGCCCCGCCCGGTGGACCCGCCGAGTCCGCCTGCTGCGGTGGATCATCGGCCGGGGCGCTCGAAGACCTCTCCGATGAGCCGCTGCATCGCCAGCTGGAACTCCGCGGACAGCGACAGCGCGGCGTCGTCGACGTAGTTGAATGCGGCGGTCATGGTCGAGCGGCCGTCGGGCGTACTGAACATGAGCGCCCCGTGCCCCGCGGCGCCGCCGTTGTGGGTGATGACGGGCCCGCCGGCGGTTTCCCGCACGAAGATGCCCAGACCGTAGTCCATACCGGGGATGCCGGTCGGGTACGTGGTGCGCATCTCGGCGAGCAGTTCGGGAGGCAGGAGTTCGCCGCTGTTCAGGGCGGAGATGAAGACGTGCAGGTCGCGGGTGGTCGAGATCATATCGCCGCCGCTGCTGATCCAGGACGGATTGTGCTCGGTGACATCGATCGTCCGTTCCACGCCGTCGTTGTCGTAGCGGTAGTAGGCGTGGGCGTGGGGTTCGGGGATCTCCGTCTCGGTGGTCGGCGCGACCGTGCCCGTCAGCCCCAGCGGTGCCAGGATGAGCCGCCGCATCTCCTCGGTGACGGAACGCCCCGTGACCCGCTCGATCAGCAGCCGGGCCACCACGTAGTTGGTATTGGAGTAGCTCCAGCCGGTGCCCGGTTCGAATCGGGCCGGCTTCGACAGCGCCAGCCGGACCAGTTCTTCCGGCAGGTAGGTCGCGAACCGGTTGTCCACCCACTCCTTTCCGGCGATGGTGGAAGGAATCCCGGGCACGACCGTGCCGTCCGGGAACATCTCACCGGTGAAGTTGAAGATCCCGCTGGTGTGCTGCAGCACCATACGCACGGTGATCCGCTCGTCGAAGCCGAACTCGGGCAGCGTTTCCGCCACCGGCGCGTCCAGCGCGAGTTCGCCTTCGGCCACCAGTCGCAGGACGGCGGCGGCGGTGAAGGTCTTGGTATTGCTGCCGATCCGGATATGCCCGTCGACGGGCGGCTTCGCGGTATCACCGAGTTCGCGCACACCGGCGCTGCCGGCCCACTCCCCGCGCTCGTCGTGCACCCGCAGGGTGAGGCCGGTGAAACCGGATTCGACGATCTCCTCGATCGCCCGCTGCAGTTCCGGCCGAGCCGCGGGCGCGGTTCCCGGGTTCGTGGCGTCCTGATCGATCGGTGTGGCGGTCATGATGTGCTCCCTCTGAGGGCCGATGGCGGAATTCGTTCGAGTGCCCGGCTCGTTGTCCGTGCCGCTCGATGAAGACTGTCGCCGCCCCGCCTGATACCGCGCTGACGCCGGACTGACGCGCCCACTGACACCGCCACCGGCCCCGCGAACCCGGCTCGCTGGGCCGGGAAGCCGTGAGTTGGCCGCCGTGGACAACCCCGTCCCGCTGATCGGGCACGGGCCGGTCGACCCCGCCGAATCGCCTCTGACGGACCGGGTCCGGGGAGATACTCCCTGTGACCCCGGTGCCGTTGCGGGGTCGGAGCGTGTGAGGAGTTGGCGATGAGCGTGGACGGTTCGACCGCGACCGGTGGGCAGCCCCCCGTGGAGCGGCGCGGGTTACGCCGGGTGGTCGCCGCATCCATGGCGGGGACCGTGGTGGAGTGGTACGAGTTCTTCCTGTACGGGACCGCGGCGACGCTGGTGTTCAGCAAGATCTTCTTCCCGGAATCCGACAGCGAGCTCGACGGAATCCTCAAGGCGTTCCTCACCTACGCCGTCGGTTTCGCCGCGCGCCCGCTGGGCGGTCTGGTGTTCGGGCATTTCGGCGACAAATACGGCCGTAAAAAGCTGCTGCAGTTCAGCCTGATCCTGGTGGGGGCCTCGACGTTCCTGATGGGCTGTCTGCCGACCTACGGCCAGATCGGCTACCTGGCACCGGCACTGCTGGTGGTGCTGCGGTTCCTGCAGGGGTTCGCGGTCGGCGGAGAGTGGGGCGGCGCGGTACTGCTGGTCGCCGAGCACAGCCCGAACCGCAGCCGCGGGTTCTGGGCGAGCTGGCCGCAGTCCGGGGTGCCCGGCGGCAATCTGCTCGCCACCCTGGTGCTGCTCGCGCTCACCTCGACCCTGTCCGACGACGCGTTCCTGTCCTGGGGCTGGCGGGTCGCGTTCTGGCTGTCGGCTGTCGTGGTACTCGTCGGGTACTACGTGCGCACCAAGGTCAGTGACGCGCCGATCTTCACCGCCGCCCGGCAGGAGGCCGAACAGGTGCGGTCCTCGTCGTTCAGCGCGGTGGAGGTGCTGAAGCGCTACCCGCGGGGCGTGTTCACTGCGATGGGTCTGCGGTTCGGCGAGAACATCATGTACTACCTGGTCGTCACGTTCACCATCACCTATCTGAAGGTGCAGCACGATATGAGCACCTCCGACATCCTGTGGTGGCTGCTCGCCGCGCACGCCGTGCATTTCGTGGCGGTGCCACTGGTGGGTGCGCTCACCGACCGGGTGGGCCGGCGACCGGTCTACTTCTTCGGCGCCGTCGCCGCCGGGGCGTGGGGTTTCGCCGCGTTCCCGATGATGGATACCGGAAACGGCTGGATCATCACCGCGGCCATCATGCTCGGGCTGGTCGCGCACGCGTTCATGTACGCGCCGCAGCCGGCGATCATGGCGGAGATGTTCCCGACCCGGATGCGGTATTCGGGGGTCTCTCTCGGCTACCAGGTGACCTCCATCGTGGCGGGTTCGCTGGCACCGGTGATCGCGGTGAAACTGCTCGACGAGTTCGATTCGTCGGTCCCGATCGCGGTGTACCTGGCGGCGGCGGCCGCGGTCACGGCGGTCGCGGTGCTGGTGGCGCGGGAGACCAAGGGCTTCGATCTCGCGGATATCGACCGCGCGGACGCGGCGCGGGAGAAGGCGGCGGCCGCCCGGGCCTGACCCTTCCGAGCGGGACCTGCGCCGGCTACGGCGCGGACCGGCTCAGCCGAACAGCTCGTCGAGGGTGTTCGCGGTCAGCACCCGCGCGGTCCACTTTCGGACCTGTGCGGGATCGGCCGAGCGGACGCGTCCGATCGCCGCGGCCGGAAGTACGCCGAATTTCACGGTAGCCAACTCGAGCAGAGCATCGACACGGCCTTCGACGCGGCCACGCGCCTCGCCACGCGCCTCGCCGCGGGCTTCAATGATTTCTGCTGTGGTCACGATCGCCTCCTTCGCTCGTGGGCCGAGCTGTTCGAAGACCGTTACGAGGTCTGTTTCGGTGGTTTCGCCGACTGTCATGAGGTAGGTCAGGACGGTCAGGTAGTCGCCGAGGGGGTCCGGTCCGGTTTCCAGGGCGCGCAGGTCTTCGAGCCAATCCAGCATATCGTGCCCGAGGGCGGGATTCTTGGGTGCGATCCGCTGCAGGACCAGCAGGATTCTGGTCGCGGGGGTGAGGTCGCGGTCGCGTAGTGCGCGGGGGTCCAGGGCGGCGATATCGTCGAGCAGGAACCGTAGCCGGGGCAGGTGGGGGCCGAGGGCTTCGCGAGCGGCGGGGTCGAGGTCGATCAAGTCGGCGAGTTCGGTGGGGTGTGCGGGTGACCAGCGGGTGCCGTCGGCGGTGTTGTGGACGACGAGGGGGATGATCGCGGGCAAGGTGGCTGGGCCCGGGGGCCGGTGGTCGGTG
>NZ_JBSFRU010000340.1:0-6688 GCF_053589395.1 Nocardia sp. NPDC003345 | reverse complement strand
TACTTCGGTGACCTCGCCGAGAGCCCCGGCCTCGCCACCGCCGCCGACCTGGCATCCGCGGCCGCCGCGGCCGCACCGATGGAAGGCCGCGCCTTGTTCGCCGCCAACCGCGCCCTGCCCGGACCCAACGACCCGATCACCCGGCTCTGGCACGCCGCCACCCTGCTACGCGAACATCGCGGCGACGGACATATCGCCGCGCTGGCCGCGGCCGGTATCGACGGCCGCGAATCGCATGTACTGCAGGCACTCGCCCACGACACCGACCGCGGTATCTACACCGTCTCCCGGGACTTCGACGACACCGAATGGGCCGCCCGCACCCGCAGCCTGCGGGACAAAGGCCTCGTCGACGACTCCGGTCTCACCGACGCCGGCGCCCGGACCAAAGCCGAGATCGAAAACCGCACCGACGCACTCGCCGCCACCGCCTACGCGGCATTGTCCCCCACCGAACGCGACGAGCTGCTGACACTGCTGCCGCCGTTCACCCGCGCGGTGATCGCGTCCGGGGAGATCCCGGCGGTCACCCCGATCGGACTGGACCTGCGCGAGGCGACCGCGTGAAGTACACCGTCTCGATCGAGATCGCCCTGCCGCGAGACAAGACCGGTTCACCGAGACCGGCCCGCGGACCACGCTCTGGGTGAGCGAGAACGAATACCGGTTCAGCGGCCTGCCCATGCGGCTGATGGGGCTCCTGCTACCCGGCGCATTCCGCAAACAGTCACTACAGCACATGCGTGACTTCCAGGCCTTCGCCGAACAGGGCAAGGACATCCGCGACACGACGGGCTGAGCGACGCCTCACCAGACCAGCGTGAACTCCGGAATCCGGACCCGGCCGAAGAACCGCTTGGCGATATCGCTGCCATCGCAGTTGTAGCCGTTCATGATCTCCGCCAGCTCCCTGGCCAGTTCCTGCAACGCCGGGCTCACCTGCTCGATACCGTCCTCGACCACCCAACCCCAGTCCCGCGGCACACAGTCGATCGTGATGTCGATACAACCGTGATGCGGCAACTCCACCCGGATCTCGATCTGGACCGGGGCGTCACCGAGCGGATCCCGCAACGCGGGCGTACCCATCTGCGTCTGCGGCGCGAACATGATCCGTCCCAGCGCGATATCGGCGCGGATCATCTCCGCCACCGCCGGCAGATCGGCATGCTTACCCACCCGATGATGCCGGTTACCGTACGTGCGATCACCTGTCTGCGAGGCGCCCGAACGCACCAGCAGCCGGTCCAGCATGCGTTGCGCGGTGGCGCGTTCATCGGCGCCGGTGTTGGGATGGTCGATCAAGGCGCGCAGGCGCAAGATCCGATGGCTGGTAATGGTCGCCATGACACGAAAGACTAGCGAAATCCGGACCGATCCGGCGCCTCACTCGCGGGTGCGTCCCCCCGACCCGCCCGCATTCGCGATCACCGAGGTCAAATGCTCATCGGGCGAGAGCACCCCGGAGGCCACGGCCAGCGGCGACCGCACCGCCGTCCACACCTCCAGCACCCCGAACACCGTCATACAGCAGCCCGCCGCCACCGCCAGCGTTTCGACACTGTCGAACGGCGCGATCGCGATCACCAGCCCCGCGGCCAGCGTCACCAGCCCGAACAACTCCTGCCGGCCACTTCCGGTCACCGCGTCGTCGTCCCACACCCCCGCCACCGCATGCGCGATCCCGCGCACCGACCACGCCAGCCCCAGCCACATCGCCAGCAGCAGCGTCCAGTTCCCCGCCCGGAAGCACAACGTCGCCGTCACCAGCGAGACCACCGCCGCGAGACCCAGCAGCAACCGCGGAAAGCGGCCCAGCCGGCTACCGAACGCGACCGCCGCCAGCGTCACCGCGCCACACAGCAGCGAGAACATGAACAGATTGCCCACCGCACCCAGCGACTTGTCCGGCCACAGCACGGTCGCGATCCCGATCACCGCGGAACACACCCCCATCGACGCCATCGTCTGGCGGACTCCGCGACCGAACACCGGAGCATCATCCGGTTCCTCGTAGGACGGCATAGCTGAATGATATGGGTCACGACCATGGATTGCCGCACGGTTGCCGTGGCATGTCCGTTTACACCCCTGACCCGGGACCGCCCCGCGCCGCCTAGGATGCCTGCATGGGGCTTGTCTGGGCGATGACGCTACCCGGTCTGGTATGCCTGCTGATCGGGGTCGCCTTCGCGGAAGTCCTCATCAACCGGATCACCGGCGGGCGGTTGCTGCCATGGAACCGGCACGAAGAATCCCGCACCGTCGCCGCCACCGGATTCGAACAGGTCTCCGCCCTGTTCCAAGGGTCGAAACATATCGAGTTCGAACAACGGCAGCACACACTCATGCACCGCGACGACAGCGCGGACGCCGCCCCGCCGCTGACCTTCGACCCCGCCGCCGGACGCGTCGTCGTACGCCGCGCCCCGGACACCCCGACCGCCGGCTGAGCCCGCACCCCTCCGACACCACCTGCGCAAACTCCTGAGGCACGCCGCCGCCGGGCTACAGTCGCCCCAGCGCCGCACCACCCATCGTCAGGAGGTTGCCGTGACCGTCCCCGTCCTGGCCTGGGTATGCACCCTCGCGCTGATCGCGGCCCTGCTGCTGTTCGACTTCTTCTTCCACGTCCGCAGCGCGCACACTCCCTCGCTGCGCGAGGCCGCGGTCTGGTCCGCCGCCTATATCGGAATCGCGATCGCCTTCGGATTCGCGGTCTGGCTGTTCGGCGGCACCACCATGGGGGTCGAATACTTCGCCGGCTACATCACCGAAAAAGCGCTCTCGGTGGACAACCTGTTCGTCTTCCTCATCCTCATGACCACCTTCCGCGTACCCGGCGCCGCCCAGCAGAAGGTCCTGCTGGTGGGGATCGTGTTCTCGCTGATCGTGCGTACCGGGTTCATCTTCGTGGGCGCAGCCCTGATCAACAATTTCGCCTGGGTCTTCTACGCCTTCGGCGCCGCCCTGCTCATCACCGCCGGCAATATGCTCAAACCCGAAGGCGAGGACAGCCACGCCGGCGACAACATCGTGCTGCGGCTGGCCCGCCGGTTCCTGCGCACCAGCGACCACTACGACGGTGACAAACTCTTCACCGTCGTCGACGGCCACCGCCGCATGACACCCATGCTGCTGGCCATGATCGCCATCGGCGGCACCGACGTCCTGTTCGCCCTCGATTCGATCCCGGCTATCTTCGGCCTCACCCAGAACGTTTTCCTCGTCTTCACCGCCACCGCCTTCTCCCTACTCGGCCTGCGCCAGCTGTTCTTCCTCCTCGAAGGACTGCTGGACCGGCTCATCTACCTCGGCTTCGGCCTGGCCGCGATCCTCGCGTTCATCGGGGTCAAACTGATCCTGCACGCGATGCACGAGAACAATGTGCCGTTCATCAACAACGGCGATCCGATCCCCGTCACCGAAATCTCCACCGCCGCCTCCCTCGCGGTCATCGTGCTGATCCTCGTCGTCACGATTGCCGCGTCATTGCTCAGCCCGGCCGGGCGCGCCCAGACCGCCGTATCCAACGCCCGCCGCCACGCCACCCGCTACCTCGACCTCGGCTACGAGGCCGAGCAATCACTACGCGAACGCACCTACACCGAGATGACCGCCGAAGAACACACCATCGCGAACCTGCCACCCAAATACACTCGCCGCATCCGCGAAGGCGAAACCGAACTCATCGCGCTACTCGAACACGCCCACTATGTACACGCCGACCGCCTCGCCCGCATCGAAGCCGGCCTCCCACTACGGATGTGAAACCCCGAGGGCCGGGCTCGATCACTCCATATCGAGGCGAGCGACCAGAGATTTCGGCGCAATCGTCCGATACGCGTCGGTGACGATCTCACCGATCTCCACCCAATCGACCGGAACATCGAGATACACCCCCAGCCAGCCCCGATGCCCCACATACGGCGGCCGGAAGAACCGGTCCGGCTCGGCCGCGACCAATGCCTCCTGCGTCCCGGGCGGTGCGGCGCACCAGAAGCCCAGGCGATCATCGTGATGGTGATCGGAATAGGTGACGAAGGTCTTCCTACCGCGCACGAACCAGGTCGGTTCGCCGTGACTCGAACGTTCGGAGGTCTCCGGCAGCGCCGAACACAACGCCCGCAACCTCGGCAACGGATCCTCCGCCATACCGCCACCGTACCGCGCGGACTCCGAAGCGGGCCGTAGACCAGAAAACCACTCCGGGCCCTCGTACCCCGCGTCTACCCCTTCTCGGCGACCGTCAGCGAGTCGAGTTGGCGTTCGGCCCGTTCGGCCCGGGCCAGAGTTTGGGTGCGCGCGTGTTCGAGGGCGTCGATACGGCGCGCGGCATCCGCGTGGGCCCGCTCCACCCGGTTATCGGCGTCGGTGCGGGCGGCGGCCAGGTCGGCGGCTGCGCTCCGGCGGGTCTCGGCGAGTTCGGTGCGAATACCGTCGAATTCGGCGCGCAACCGTTGCAGTTCCGCACGCATCTCCTGGGCCGCCTCGGCACGCTCGGCCGCCGACCGTTCGGCGCGTTCCAGGGCGCGCTCGGTATCGGCCGCCCGCTGCGCCGCCAGATCGCGATCCGCGGCCGCGGCCTTCACCTGCTGGGCACATTCACGTTCGGCGCGCGCGATATCGGCCTCCGCCGCCCGGCGCGCACGTTCGATATCGTCGGCGCCCGCCGCCCGGATCCGCTCGATCTCCTCGGCGGCTTCTTGCCGGGCCGTCCGAATATCCTCGTCGGCCGCGCAGCGCGCCGCGAAGACATCGTCGGCGGCGCGGGTGGTGACGGCTTCGACCTCACGCATCGCGTCCTCGCGGGCGGTTTCGGCCGCCGCCACCCGGGCCTGTGCTTCGGCGATCCGGGCATCCGCGGTTTCCGCGGTGGCCACCGCGTCATCGGCGGCCTCCTCGGCGCGCAGCCGGGCGTCGTGCGCTGCGCGGCGGGCCTGTTCGGCTGCCGCGGCGGCCATCTCGGATTCGGCGATCCGGTGGGCCGCATCCGCCTGGACTGCCTGAACCTGCGCTTCGGCCGCGGACGGGTCGGCGAGGGTGGACATTTCAGCGACGGCGGCGTCGAGGGTGGTGCCGAGTTGTTCGGCCAGGCCGCGGAACTGGGCGAGTAGTTCGTCCGCGCGGAGCCGGGCAGCGGTTACCGGACCCTGCGGTGTCACAGTGACGGAATCGGCGGCGGGGTCGGATTCCTGCTGAAGCCGTTGCCTTTCTCGCCAGGCTCGCCACCGGGTGTGATCGGGACGGTCGCAGTATTCCGATGGCCGGCCGGGGCCCGAGGGGCGTGGAATCGGTTGGGCGCAGCCGGGGTAGTTGCAGGTGCTCGGCACCGCTGAATCGTAGCGTTTGTTTCGTCATTTCGGACGTAATGACACGAAACGAAATGCTCATCCACGGTGAGCGATTCGAATCGGGGTCCATGCGACCTAACCGCCGATAAGTGAACATTATCGGCGGCTAGGCACGGTAGGCTGCTCGAAGATCTCGCGCCTTCAATACGTTTCGTTTCGTTACAGTCAACTAAACGTAATCCGTGACGCAATTACCGAGGAGCCCAGCACCGGTGACCGAACCAGAATTCGACCTCGCCCTACCCGACACCGTCCGCACCGAACTCCGGCGCGGCGTCACCAGCGTGCTCGTCGACACCACCGCACTACGCACGGTCCGCGAACGATTCGACACCGAACAGGCCACCGCGCTCGGCCGCTACCTCAGCGCCTCCCAGTCACCGAACACCCTGCGCGCCTATCGAACCGACTGGACCGCGTGGGCCGCCTGGTGCGCCGGCGAGAACCGGTGCGCCCTCCCCGCCGACCCCCTCGATATCGCCGTCTACCTCGCCGCCGCGGCCGACGCCCGCACCCCCACCGGCCGCTACGCCTACGGACCCGCCACCCTCGAACGCAAATCCGCCGCCATCGCCGCCGTCCACGCCGCCAACGGCCTGCCCGCGCCCACCCGCAGCGACGTCGTCCGGCTCACCCTCCGCGGCATCCGCCGCACCCGCCGCACCCGGCCCAACCGCAAACGCCCCGTCCTGCTCCACACCCTCGGCGAACTCCTCACCGCCCTCCCCGAACCCGGCTGGCCCGGCGAACCCGCCCGCCGCCGCGACACCCTGCTCCTGCTCCTAGGCTTCGCCGGCGCACTCCGCCGCAGCGAACTCGCCGGACTACGCGTCGGCGATATCCACTTCGGCACCGACCACGGCAGCGGCGAACCACTTCTGCTGCTGCACCTGCCCAGTACAAAAACCGACCCCACCGGCATCACCGAACAACACGTCGCACTGCCCCGCGGCCGCCAGGCACACACCTGCCCCGTCTGCGCCTGCGCCGACTGGCTGCGACTACTCGCCGCGCACACCGACAACCCGCGAACCGTCCAGACCTGGATCGAGCAACAACCCGCGACCCCACCCCATATCCACCGCTGCCACGGCTACCACCCCGATCCGCGGCTCGCGCCGGAACAACCACTGCTTCCGAGGATCAACCGGCACGGCGGAATCGGAGACACCGCCCTGTCCGGACGAGCCGTCGCCGAAATCGTCAAACGCTACGCCGCCCGCACCGGCCTGGACCCCGCCCTGTTCTCCGGCCACTCCCTACGCGCCGGATTCGCCACCCAGGCCGCGCTCGGCGGCGCGGCGGACCGCGAGATCATGCGCCAGGGACGGTGG
>NZ_JBSFRU010000339.1:0-6754 GCF_053589395.1 Nocardia sp. NPDC003345 | reverse complement strand
GCCTGCTGTGGCCGGTCAAACAGAAGTACGGCAACGCGATCTCCTGGGCCGATCTGCTGGTGTTCGCGGGCAATGTGGCGCTGGAATCCATGGGTTTCCAGACCTTCGGCTTCGGGTTCGGCCGCCCCGATATCTGGGAGGCCGAAGAGGTTTACTGGGGTCCGGAGGACACCTGGCTCGGCGATGAGCGCTACAGCGGTGACCGCGAACTGTCCGGTCCGCTCGGCGCGGTGCAGATGGGCCTGATCTATGTGAACCCGGAAGGCCCCAACGGACAACCGGATCCGGTGGCCGCGGCCCGGGACATCCGGGAGACCTTCGGCCGGATGGCGATGAACGACGAAGAGACCGCCGCCCTCATCGTCGGCGGCCACAGTTTCGGTAAAACCCACGGCGCCGGCGATCCGGACCTGGTCGGCGCGGAACCCGAGGCCGCCCCGATCGAACAGCAGGGGCTCGGCTGGAAGAGCGCGCACGGCAGCGGTAAGGCCGGCGACGCCATCACCAGCGGTCTGGAGGTCGTGTGGACCTCCACACCGACCAAGTGGGGCAACGGTTTCCTGCAGAACCTCTACGGCTACGAGTGGGAACTCACCAAGAGCCCCGCCGGCGCGTGGCAGTGGAAACCGAAGGACGGTGCCGGTGCCGGGACCATCCCGGATCCCTTCGACGGGCCCGCCCGGACGCCCACCATGCTCACCACGGACCTGGCGCTGCGAGAAGACCCGGTCTACCGGGAGATCACCCGCCGCTGGCTGGACCACCCGGAGGAACTTTCCGAAGCCTTCGCCAAGGCCTGGTACAAACTGCTGCATCGCGATATGGGTCCGATCAGCCGGTATCTGGGCCCGTGGGTGCCCGAACCCCAGCTGTGGCAGGACCCGGTGCCGGCCGCGGATCACGCGCTGATCGACGACCAGGACGTCGCGGCCCTGAAGCACACCGTCCTCGACTCCGGCCTGTCGATCGCCCAGCTGGTCAAGACCGCGTGGGCGTCCGCCGCGAGCTTCCGCAGCACCGATAAGCGGGGCGGCGCCAACGGCGCGCGTATCCGGCTCGAGCCCCAGAAGAACTGGGAGATCAACGAACCGGCGGAACTGGCGACGGTGCTGCCGGTGCTCGAACGGATCCAGCAGGATTTCAACGCCTCCGCGGCCGGCGGCAAAAAGGTCTCGTTGGCCGATCTCATCGTGCTCGCCGGCTCGGCGGCCGTGGAGAAGGCCGCCGCCGACGCGGGGCACGAGGTCACCGTGCCGTTCGCACCCGGGCGCACCGACGCCACCCAGGACGACACCGATGTGGAATCCTTCGCGGTGCTCGAACCGCGGGCCGACGGTTTCCGCAACTACACGCGGCCGGGTGAGAAGGCACCGCTGGAGCGGCTGCTGCTCGATCGGGCTTACATGCTCGATGTGACCGCACCGGAGCTGACGGTGCTGGTCGGCGGTCTGCGTGCGCTCGGCGCCAACTACGGCGGCACCGCCCACGGTGTGTTCACCGACCGGCCCGGCGCCCTGACCACCGACTTCTTCGTCAACCTGCTCGACCAGGGTACGGAGTGGAAGGCGTCGGAGTCGGCGGAGAACGTCTACGAGGGCCGGGACCGGAAATCGGGCGCGGTGAAGTGGTCGGCCACCGCCAACGATCTGGTGTTCGGCTCCCATTCGGTGTTGCGTGCGGTCGCCGAGGTCTATGCCCAGCGCGACGCCGGAGGCCGGTTCGTCGACGATTTCGTGGCGGCCTGGGTCAAGGTCATGAACAACGATCGCTACGACCTGTCCTGATCCGGCACCGCGGACTCCGGTCCGCCCGGTGGCCCCGCCCGACCCGTCGGGCGGGGCCACCGCTTTCTCACGCGTCGCGATGACAAATGTCATCGCCGGACCGTGCACAACCCATCGGATCCGCTGACTGCGCTCACTACTGGACCCGGGTCGTCGCGGCGAGGCTGGAAGCCATGAACACTGCGCGATATTCACCCGAGATCCGCCCGCCACTGCCGAAGACATCCCGGCCCGCCGATGTCATCACCGCCCGCGGGCTGCGCCGGGTATACGGACGCGGCGACAGCGCCTTCGAGGCGGTCGGCGGAGTCGACTTCCAGGTGTGCGAGGGGGAGGTGTTCGCCCTGCTGGGCACCAACGGCGCCGGTAAGACCTCCACCCTCGACCTGCTGGAGGGCCTGGCGGCTCCCACTGCCGGTTCGGTGGAGGTCTTCGGCCTCGACCCGCTGCGTCACCGTGCCGAGGTCCGCCCGCAGATCGGCATCATGCTGCAGTCCGGGGGGTTACCCGCCGAGCTGACCGTCCGCGAAACGCTCGACATGTGGCGTGGGACCTGCAGCGCACCGGCGACCACCGATTCGGTCCTCACACAGGTGGGGTTGACCGATCGGGCGGCGGTCCGGATCGGATCGCTGTCGGGCGGCGAGCAGCGCCGCGTCGATATGGCCTGCGCACTGCTCGGGCGGCCCCGGTTGCTGTTCCTCGACGAGCCGACGACCGGCCTGGACCCGGAGAGCCGCCGCCGGACCTGGCGACTGCTCGCCGATCTGAAATCCACCGGGGTCACGATGGTGCTCACCACGCACTACCTGGACGAAGCCGAGGCGCTGGCCGACCGGATCGTGATCATGCACAAGGGGCGGATCGCCCGGGCGGGCACGCTGCGCGAGATCGTCGACGGGCATCCGGCGCGAATCGTCTTCGACCATCCCGGCCTGCCCCTGCCGCAACTGCGCGACGCCCGGGTGGATGCCGGGACCCGCGTCACTGTTACCACTCACGACCTGCAGGGACACCTGTTCGAGGTGCTCGGATGGGCGCGCGAGCACGGCCTGCGGCTCGGCGGGCTGGAGGCCCGCGCCGCATCCCTGGAATCGGTATTCCTCGATATCGCCAACGGCACCGATACCGGTCGGCCCGAAACCGCGGCGACCACCCACCACCTGATCGGAGCACCCCGATGAACTCCCTCGCGACAGCCACCCCGCGGTTCCGCCGCCGCCCGCTCACCGCGCTCGCGAAGGCGGAATACCTGCAGTTCCGGCGGAACAAAACGCTTATCTACATGGCGACGATATTCCCCATCGGAATCCCGGTCGCCATGTTCTTCATCGCCGCCCGCAGCGAGACGCCGACCCGGGCGACGGCAGCAATGGCCTTCGAACTCCTCGCCGTGGTCGCCCTGCTTTTCGTGCAGTACTACTCGGTGCTCTCGATGGTCACGACGCGCCGCGGCGAGGGCGTGCTGAAACGCCTGCGCACCGGAGAATCCGCCGACTGGCAGATTCTCACCGCACCCGCGGTCCCCGGCGCCGTGGTTACCCTCGCCTGCGCCGCGGTGGTCGCCGCCGTCGTATACGGGGCGGGGGTGCCCGCTCCCGTGAATCTCGTCGCGATACTGCTCGCCCTGGTCGGCGGGATCATCCTGTTCTCGCTGCTCGCGCTGGCCACCAGTACCGTCACCAAGAACGCCGAGGCCGCGCAGATCACGTCACTGCCGGTGATGACCGTCGCCATGCTCGGTCTCGCCTCCATCCGCGCGGCCCTGCCCGACCGCTTGGCCGATATCGCCGGGTGGACGCCGTTCGCCGCCGTCTCCGATCTGATCTCGCTCGGAATCGCCGGCACCGTCCCGGGCGGTGCCGCCGAACCCGCGCTGGGTTTCGCCGCCACGTTCTCCGAACTCGGCCGCCCGTTTGCGACACTGGCGATATGGACCGTCCTGGCGTTCGCGCTGACTCGCACGAGCTTCCGCTGGGACGACCGCGGGTGACACGCTGGACCTCGTGGTGGCACGAATTGCCGGGGGCGGCCAAGTTCCGCCTCTACACCCGGGTCACCCTGCAGGTATCCCTCATCGCGATGGGCGTGGTCATGGCTTTCGCCGCGCGCTCGCTCTGGCCCTCGCTCGCTATCGTGGCCGCGATCGCGGCCGCGGTGGCGGCGATCGAAACGCGCCCCGAACTCGGTGGGTCGAAGGCCCTGGTGACCCGGCGGTGGGTACTGCCCGCGGCCACGCTCACCCTGGCGGCGGTGGCGCTGGCCGCCACCGTCACGGCCCGCACCGCCACCGACGACGCGGTGGTGCGGCAGGCGGCGGTGGTCGGCGTCCTCGCGGTCCTGCTGGCCACCTTCGCCGTGGTGTCCTTCGCGCCCGGCAGGTGGTGGATTCTGCTGGGCACGGCCGTCTGCGCAGGCCTCGCCTTCGGGACCTCCCCGGCGATGGTCCTGGGCATCGGCGCGATCGTTTTCGTGGGCGGTCTCCTGGCGATCGCGACCGCCCTGGTCACCGTGTGGGGGCTGCGTATCGTCGACGAACTCGAGCGCACGAAACTGGTCGAAGCCGAGTTGCGGGTGGCGCAGGAACGACTGCGGTTCGCCCGCGACCTGCACGATGTCGTGGGACGTGGCTTCTCCGCAATCGCCGTGAAGAGCGAACTCGCCACCGCCCTGTCGCGCGCCGGCGAGTCCGGCCGCGCCGCCACCGAGATGGACGAGGTGCGCACCCTCGCCGTCGAGTCGATGGGGCAGATGCGAGAACTGGTCCGCGGCTATCGCGGTATCGACCTGTTGGGCGAGGTGGCCGGCGCGCGCTCACTGCTGTCGGCCGCGGGCTGCCGGATGCTCGTCGAAGGCGATGCCGCCGCGGTTCCCGCCCGGTTCCACGAGGTCGCGGCCTGGGTGGTCCGTGAGGGCACCACGAATATCGTCGAACATTCCGCCGCCACGATCGCCACCCTCGCCCTCGGGCACGCGGGAATGTCACTGCGCAATGACAACCCGCACCGTCCGATGGGGGAGCGGTCCGGGTTGCGTGGCCTCGCCGAACGGCTCGCGACCGTCGGCGCGACCCTCGAAGCCGCCGCCACCGAGTCCGAGTTCCTACTGGAAATACATTGGGGAGAACAGTGATACCCGTCTTCCTCGCGGACGACGAGACCCTCATCCGCGCCGCCCTCGCGACCATGCTCGACCTCGAGCCCGACCTCGCGGTCGTCGCCCATATGGGTTCCGGCGAGGAACTCGTGACGGCATGGCGTGCCCGCCACGACAGCGGCGAACCGGCCGCGGTAGCCGTTATCGACCTGCAGCTACCCGGTATCGACGGTATCGACACCGCCGCGCAGCTCCTGCGGGCCACCCCCGATGCCGCGACCCTGATCGTCACCAGCCACGGCCGCCCCGGCTACCTCAAACGGGCGCTGGCCACCGGCGTCCGTGGATTCCTCCCCAAAACCACCTCGGCCGCCACTCTGGCCGAGGTGATCCGCACCGTCCACGCCGGCGGCCGCTACGTCGATCCGGAACTGGCCGCGGAGGCCATCAGCGCCGGCGATACGGTACTCACCGCCCGCGAGGCCGACGTGCTCGAATACGCCCTCGACGGCTCGTCGGTCGACGATATCGCCCGCCGCGCCCACCTCTCACCCGGCACCACCCGCAACTATCTGTCCGCGGCCATGGCCAAACTCGGTGTCGCCAACCGCTACGAAGCGGCCCTCAAGGCCCGGGAGAAGGGCTGGATCTAGGAACGCCGCGCCGTTTCCTCGTCGTATCGGCCGCGCGCGAGTTCCACCTCCGGCAGCGCCACCGCCGTCCAGCCCAGCAGGGCATCGATCAGATCCTGCAGGGATTTCCCGATACCGGTGATGCGGTACTCGACGGCGACCGGCCGGGTATCGGTGACGATCCGATCGACCATCCCATTGCGTTCCAGCCGCCGCAGCGCCGTCGTCAGCGATTTCTGCGTGACCACCGGTATCGCCCGGCGAAGTTCGTTGAACCGCAACGGCCTCTCACACAACGCCTCCAGAACCTGGATCGACCATTTGTCGAGCACCTGATCGAGAAGTTCGCGATGCCGCGCGGACAGCTGCGGACCGGACGGGGGAGCGGTTTCCTGCATGACACCTAGTCTCGTTGAAGTGTCCATCGAGTACCAGGTAGACATCGGATACCTACACCGCGCAGGAAGGCATCCACGATGACCGTGCAGTACCTCACCCCCGAGGGCATGTTCACCCCCGTTCCGTACCACCATGTTTCGATCGCCACCGGCACCCGCCAAGTCCACGTCGCCGGCCAGATCGCCCGCGACGCCGCCGGAAACCCCGTCGCCACCGGCGACCTCGCCGGCCAGGTAGCGCACTCCCTGCGCAACACCGCCCGCGGTCTGGCCGGCGCGGGTGCCACCTTCGCCGACGTCGTCCGCCTGCGCTTCTACGTCACCGGCTGGAGTCCGGACAAGTACTCCGCGTTCGTCGAGGGCATCGATCGGGTGAGGGAAGAACTGGGCCTGCCTCACCCGCTGCCACCCCTCTCCGCCATCGGTGTCGATTATCTCTTCGAACCCGACGTACTCGTCGAGGTGGAAGCCGAGGCGATCCTCCCCTGAGGTCTTGCCGCCGCTCCGTGCTCATGATCGGAACCGGGTCACGGGCAGCCCGGCCCCACGACCTTGATCCTGCAAGTTCTCCGGTCGGCTCTTCTGTGGCCCGCGTCGGGGCGGATCGCGACCGGTGTAATGCGGGATGGCACGCATAGGAATGACGCGGTCGTGCCAGTCAAGATCAGCAAGAGATCACCGGAGCCGGGGACAAGCTCTCCGAGCACCTGCGGTCCCGTTCTGGTCCCGCTCTCCGGGTGGTTGGATGATAAAGAAAACCCCTCCTGAGCTGGTCAGGAGGGGTTTTCTGATTGTCGGGCTGACAGGATTTGAACCTGCGACCACTTGACTGGGGGTCAAGTGG
>NZ_JBSFRU010000338.1:0-6802 GCF_053589395.1 Nocardia sp. NPDC003345 | reverse complement strand
AGCGAGGGCCCTGCGGGGTGACGCTGCGCTGCCGCCTCCGGGCCTGACTCGCTCGAGCCGCGTGTATCGGACATGATTCCGATGGTGCCCGCGACCGGTTTCCTCGGGTTTTCCCGATGTTAGGGGCCGATGACATTCCTCTTCACCGGCGAAATTCACAGCGGTGAGGAAAATGAACACGGCCCCGGCGGGTGTCAGCCGCCGAGCTTGTAACCCCGGTGCAGCGCGACCACACCGCCGGTCAGATTCCGCCATTTCACCCCGGACCAGCCGGCCGCCGCGACCCGGCGGCCGAGCTGCCGCTGGTTCGGCCAGGCGCGGATGGATTCGGCCAGGTAGACGTAGGCGTCCGGATTGCTGCTCACCGCGCGGGCGACCCGCGGCAGCGCCTTCATCAGGTACTCCATATAGATGGTCTTGAACACCGGGACGACCGGTGTGGAGAACTCACAGATGACCATCCGGCCGCCGGGTTTGGTGACCCGCAGCAGCTCGCGCATCGCGAGATCGATATCGGCCACATTGCGCAGTCCGAAGGATATGGTCACCGCGTCGAAGGAGTTGTCGGCGAAGGGCAGCGCCATCGCGTCGCCCGCGACCATCGGAACCTTGCGGAACCGGCCCGCCGCCAGCATGCCCTGGGAGAAATCCGTCGCCACGCACCAGGCCCCGGATTTGCGCAGTTCCACCGTGGAGACCCCGGTGCCGGCGGCCAGATCCAGAATCCGCTCACCCGGGCGCGGATCGATCGCCTTCCGGGTCAGCCAGCGCCAATAGCGGTCCTGACCTGCCGATATGACGGTGTTGGTCAGGTCGTATCGCCGCGCCACCCCGTCGAACATCGACGCGACCTCATGCGGCTGTTTGTCCAGCGAGGCCCGGACCGATTGCGTTTTCACCACAGCCCCGACCCTAATGGGCGCCGCGGCGGCGAGTGCATCGGCGACCCGCGCCGGAAGCGTCACGCCGAACGCGGTAACCGGTGATCGGCGCCGATCGCCTCGCTGTAGTGACCCATGAGTTCGGTGCAGACCGCCGGCCAGGTGCGATGCAGAACCGATTTGCGCGCGGCGGCGGCGAAGCGGGCACGCGATACCGGGTCGCGTAAGGCCGCGACCGTGCTCGGCAGCAGTTCGGTGAACTCCGGGACCGGCAGCAGGTAGCCGTTGCGGCAGTGTGAGATCAGGTCGCGGGGCCCGCCCATATCGGGTCCGATCACCGGAACCCCACAGGCCAGCGCCTCCTGGACACCCTGACAGAACGTCTCGTGCTCGCCCGGATGCACCATCACATCGAGGCTCGCATAGGCCTGGGCGAGTTCGTCGCCGCCGAGTTCGCCGGTGAAGATCGCATCGGGCATGGCGGCGGTGAGCTTCGCGCGCTCGGGCCCGTCGCCCACGATCACCAGCTGGATGCCCGGGTCGCCGGACAGCACCGCGAGCCGGTCCACATGTTTCTCCGGCGCGAGCCGTCCCACGAAACCGACGATCAGCTTGTCCTCCGGCCCGGCCCAGACGGTACGCAGGCCGGGTCGCCGGGCTCCGGGGGTGAATCGCACGGTGTCGACGCCGCGGCCCCACCGATGCACCCGGGGTATCCCGTGCCGCGCGAGATCATCGGCCGCCGCGCTGGACGGCGCCAGGGTCCGGACCGCACCCTCGTGGATCCGCCGGGTCCAGCCCCAGGCGGCGCGAGAGGCCAGGCCGAGCCCGTAACTCTTGGCGAATCCGGCCACATCGGTCTGGTAGACGGCCACCGCGGGCAGATCCAGCCGCAGCGCGGCGGCCAACCCGCCCGCACCCAGCAGGAACGGCGAGGCCAGATGCACCACATCGGCATCGAAGGCGTCGAGTGCCTTGACCATGCCGGGCTGTGGCAGGCCCACCGGCAGCGAACTGATCTTGGGCACCATCACCGCGGGCACCCGGTATACCGGGAATCTGCCGTGCCGCCGAGATGCGGGCGGTTGCCCGCGCAGGGAGTCGGGCGCGATGACCAGGGCCTCGTGGCCGTGCTGGTCCAGATGGTCCAGCACCCGGAGTACCGAGTTCACGACGCCGTTCATATTAGGAAGAAATGACTCCGCAACGATGGCTACGCGCACACGCTCAGTGTGGGGGGTCCGATGCCCCCGGGGCGCGTCGGCGATATGACGCCGGATCGAAGATCGGGCGAACACTCATCGAACCGGATTCGGCCCGCGTCAGCAGCCACAGCGCCGGCAGGGCCAGCGCCCAGATGATCGCCAGTACCGAGAGCGCGGGCGGGATCGCGACCCGCACATCCCGGCCCGCCACCCGCACCAGGTCGGGGTCGGCGCGGTTGTATTCGACATTGATCCGCTCACCGGCGGTCAGGTTGGTGGGATACAGGACCCCGACCTTCGGATTGTGGGTCACCCCATCAGGAGTGACGTACATCACCGCCGAGCGCAGGCGTCCGGCGGACAGCACCTCGCCGGTCGTTTCGCCCTTATCCGATTCGATCAGGTAGTCGTTGCGCCACGCGGCCAGCACCAGCAGCAATGTCAGGACACTCAGCGCGACGGCGGCGATCAGCACCCCCACGCGCACTTTCCGCAGCCGTTCGGCGCGGGCCGTATCCGCTGCGTCCGCCGGTTCGGCAGCGGTCGCTACGGGAGCCGGGAGAGGACGGGCATCCGGCTCTCGGACCGGACCGTTCGGCTCGGCGACCTCTGCCTGATCGGGCACGCTGGCTCCTCCGGGATTTCCTGGTCGGGTGGCCGGTTCACGGCACGGCAACAGGCTATCCGGGTGGGCTAGGGTGGGCGCTCATGGCCCGAAAATTCGGCTTCACCCTGTCCTATCCGATCCCGGTGGCCCAGCTCCACGCGGCACTGACCGGGGAAGAACTGTGGCGCGACCGTTTCGCCGACGCCCAGACGGCCACACTGGATCTGTCGCATCCCGGCGGCCCGGGAACCATCAGAATCGCCATGAGTGAGACGATCCGCCCCGACAAGATCCCGGGCATCGTGCGGAAAGTGCTCAAGAGCGATCTGGTCGTCACCCGCGTGGACACCTGGCAGCCGTTGTCCGGCGACACCGCGGAAGGCAGCTTCGAAGGCACCTCGTCGGCGATCTCCTCCCAGATGACCGGCACCTTCCGGCTGCGGCCCGCCGGGGAAGGATCCGAACTGGAGGTATCCGGTTCGGTCAAGGTCAAGGTGCCGATCGTCGGTGGTGCGATCGAACCGCTCGCCGAACAGCTGCAGCGTCGCGTGGTCGAAAGCGAACGCAAATTCATCGTCAACTGGTTCGAGGAACGCGCCTCCGCCTGATGTCCGCACCCCCGGGGCCGGGCCCGCCGCGGCCCCGGGACAACCGAGCGAGACCTGCGGGCCCGCTCACAACTCCGCGCAGGGCGCCGCTACCGGAGTCCCCGGGTCGAATTCCGTCGGCTCGACCAGGACCAGCCAGTTCCCCGAGTTGTCCCGGAACACCGCCTCCACGCCGTACGGGCGTTCGGCCGGTGGCTGCACGAACTCCACCCCCTTGGCGGTGAGCTCCTCGTAGGCCTTGCGGCAGTCCTGGGTCGCCAGCCCCAGCGAGCCGTGACTACCGCCGGCCAGTGAACGGCGAATCGCCTCGGCCAAACCCTCGTCCAGGGGCGGACCCGGCACCATCAGGGTCACCTCGAGTTCGCGATGATCCGGATGGGCCACCGTCACCCAGCGGAACCCGTTGTCGCCCATGGTGATATCGGCGGTTTCCACGAAGCCGAGGACGTCCACATACCAGTTCTTGGCCGCGGTCTGGTCGGTCACATACACCGTGACCAGCGAAATATTCGTGATGATCGGAGTCATGCCTGGAACTCTATGAGCGGGCGGGGCCGCCCGGCTTCTCCGAAATTGCGGTATCGGGCCGGCGGTCGGACAACCCGTGCATGAAGACATAGCAGCCCGGTATCCGCGGGGCGCCGTCGGCGAATTTCGCCTGGTACTCCGAGGGGGAGACGCCGACCAGGTCGGTGAACTTCCGGGAGAAGGAGCCCAGGCTCGTATACCCGACCAGCAGGCAGACCTCGGTCACCGTGGTATTCGTCGCACGCAGCAGATCCTGGGCGCGTTCGATCCGCCGCTGCGCCAGATACACCGCTGGAGTCCGGCCGTAGGCCGCGGCGAAACAGCGCAGGAAATGGTATTTCGACACACCCGCGGCCGCGGCCATCCCGTCGAGATCCAGCGGCCGGGCGTATTCGCGGTCGATGAAATCCCGCGACCGCCGCAGATGCGGAAGCAGATCCTCGGGCACCGGCCGGCCGGTCACGGCTGCATCGCCTGCCGCCGGTCAGCCGAACGGCGCGAGTTCGTCGAAACGCATCGAGGCCCTGCCCGCCGTACGCCAGGCGCGGGCGGTGAGGTCCACATCCTCGTCGGTGACCAGGTTGCCCATCACCCGGACGGCGGTGCGCTGCAGCAGTTTCGAGCGCATCACCGGCGGTCCGCCGATCGGCACCATGCGCGGATGGGTGGCCAGGCCCGCGATGCGCCGCGCCACCGAATAGGTGCGGCCGTATCTGGCACGCAACAGGTCCGGCCACATCCGGGTCAGGTCGGGTTCGTCGAGCAGTTCGGAGAGCATATGGCCGCCCTCCAGGCCGTAATCGATACCTTCGCCGTTCAACGGGTTCACACAGCCCGCCGCATCCCCGACCAGGGCCCAGTTGCGACCGGAGATCCCGGTGACCGCACCGCCCATCGGCAGCAGCGCCGAGGACACCGCCCGTACCGATCCGGTCAGCTCCCATTCCGGCCGGCGCAATTCGGTGTAATGCTCCAGCAGCGGTTTCAACGCGATATGAGACGGCCGCCGCTCGGTGGCCAGCGAACCGACCCCGATATTCACCTCGCCGTTGGCCAGCGGGAACACCCAGCCGTAACCCGGTACCAGGTCGCCGTCGGCGTTGCGCAGCTCCAGATGGGAGGTGATCCACTGATCGTCACTGCGACCGGAAGTGATGTAGGCCCGGGCCGCCACCCCGTACGCGTACCGGCGATGCCACACCCGGCCCAGCTGTTTACCGATCGGGGAGCGGACCCCGTCGGCCACGATCAGGGTGTCGCAGCCGATATCGCGCACCGCCTCACCCGTGCGCACCGTCACCCCGGTCACCCGGTCGCCGTCACGGGAGACATCGACCACCTTCGCGCCGTCGAACATCCGGGCACCGGATTTCACCGCGGTCTCCCGCAGTTTGTCGTCCAATTCGGTGCGCGGGATCGCGCTGCCGTAGGTCGGGAACGAACCACCCGGCCAGGGCAGCAGCGCCTCCCGGCCGAAACCCGTCATCCGGAGGCCGTGATTGACGGTATGCGCGCGCACCCATTCACCCAGGCCCAGATGTTCCAGCTCGGCCGTGGCACGCGGGGTCAGGCCGTCACCGCAGGTCTTATCCCGTGGGAACACCGCGGAATCCAGCAGCAGTACCTCGCGGCCCGCGCGCGCCGCCCACGCCGCGGCCGCCGAACCCGCCGGGCCCGCACCCACCACCAGCACCTCTACCCGTGCGGGCAGCGCATCGGGGAAGCTGTCGGCTGGTGTGGCTCCGGGTGCACCCATGCGGTCAATAGTTACAGGCCGCCGACATCGCTGTCGATGGCGGTACGGTGCCACCATGAGCGAGTCGGCCACGGAGACGGCAGTGCGATACCGTCGCCCGGGCTCCGGCCTCCGTGCCGGAGGCGGACCGATCGCCGGTCTCGTTCATGCGGAGTCATAACGTGATGGTGTTCATGGGCGCTGTGCCGTGAACACGCTAGGTTCATCACCGTGGGGTCGGACGCGTCCTTGGGAGAAGGTATGAGCACATCTGCTGTGAGCGAAGCGGGCACGGTGGTGGCGGGGGTGGACCTCGGCGACGCCGCCCTGGCGGAGACCGTGCGGGGCGGACTCGATCAGGTGGAGAAACTACTCATCGAAGAACTGTCCGACGGCGCGTCGTTCCTGCAGGAAGCCGCGCTGCACCTGGCCAAGGCCGGAGGTAAGCGGTTCCGCCCGCTGTTCACCATCCTCACCGGTCAGCTGGGTCCGCGGCCCGGCGATCCGGACCTCGTCACCGCCGGCACCGTCGTCGAACTCGTCCACCTGGCCACCCTCTACCACGACGACGTCATGGACGAGGCCACCATGCGCCGCGGCGCGGCCAGCGTGAACTCCCGCTGGGGAAACAGCGTCGCCATCCTCGCCGGCGACTACCTGTTCGCCCACGCCTCCCGGCTCACCTCCACCCTCGGCCCCGACGCCGTGCGGATCATCGCCGAAACCTTCGCCGAACTGGTCACCGGCCAGATGCGCGAAACCATGGGCGCCCGGGAATCCGCCGACCCGATCGCCCACTACCTCAAGGTGGTCTGGGAAAAGACCGGCTCGCTGATCGCCGCCTCCGGCCGCTTCGGCGGCACCTTCTCCGGCGCCGGCGACGAACACGTCGAACGATTGGCCCGCCTCGGCGATGTGGTCGGCACGGCCTTCCAGATCTCCGACGACATCATCGATATCTCGTCGGTCTCCGCCCAATCCGGTAAGACCCCCGGCACGGATCTGCGCGAGGGCGTCCACACCCTTCCCGTCCTCTACGCCCTCCGCGAAGAGGGCCCGGTAGGCGACCGGTTGCGCGTTCTGCTGGAGCGGCCCCTGGAATCCGATGCCGAGGTCTCCGAGGCCCTGGAACTGCTCGGGCGGTCGGCCGGGATGAACCAGGCCAAAGAGAAGCTCCGGGAATACGCCGATATCGCCCACACGGAACTAGCGGCGCTGCCGCAGGGCCCGGCCAGCGA
>NZ_JBSFRU010000337.1:0-6839 GCF_053589395.1 Nocardia sp. NPDC003345 | reverse complement strand
TACGACCCGCAGGGGTTCTACGAACAGAACGGCGCTGCGGGACCCTATTCGGTGGGCATCTGGTCCACCTGGATGAGCGCCCAGCCCGACGGCCGGCCCGACGTCGAAGCGCCGGCCGACGGCGGCCGGTGCGGTGATCCGCGATGAACGAGTATCCGACCGTCGTCATCACCGGGGCCGGGCGAGGACTCGGGCTGGCCTCCGCGAGCCATCTGTACGCCCGCGGGTGGCGGGTGGTCGCGGCGGTGCGGTCGGTCGAGCCGGCGCTGGCCGCGCTCCGGGCGGCCACCGGCGCCGGCCCGGATGATCCCCGCCTGCTCGGCGTACCGCTGGACCTGCTGGACCCGGAATCGGTCGAAGCGGCCGCCGGGATGGTGCTCGATATGGCCGGGACGCCCGATGCCGTCGTCCACAACGCCGGTATCGCCGCGGCGGGCATGGTCGAGGAAACGCCGATGGAGCTGTGGCAGCGCATGTTCGCCACACATCTCTTCGGCCCGGTGGCGCTCACCCGGGCTCTGCTCCCGGCGATGCGCGGGGCCGGGGCCGGACGTATCGTGCTGATCTCCAGTGCGGGCGGAGTGCGCGGGATGCCCGCCATCGCGGCCTATTCCGCCGCCAAAGGCGCCCTGGAGCGCTGGGGCGAGGCGCTGGTCGGCGAGGTCGCGCCGTTCGGGATCGGGGTCACGATCCTGGTGACGGGCGTATTCGACACCGAGATCATCACCGACGCGGGCACCACCAGTTTCCGCGATTTCGCCGGCCCCTACCGGCGGTTGCACACCAGTATCGACCGGCGCGGCCGGGCGGCGATGAAGATCGCGAACACACCCGCGAAATTCGCCGCGGCGCTGGCGGCCGCCCTCACGGATCGCCGGCCCTATGTCCGCCGCGCGGTGGGTGCGGACGCGGTATCGCTGCTGGTATCCAATCGGCTGCTACCCGCCCGGGCCATGCACCAGATCGCGCGCCTGGCGATGGGCTTGCCCCGGTTCCGGGCACTGGCCGCACCCCGCTCCACCGAGGAAGTGAGTTCGAGCCATGGATGAGACCCCGCCGCCCCGCCACGAATCCCGGATGCTGCTGGAGGGACATCTCGCCGACGGCGAGAACGGTACGTTCGCGGTGCTCGACCCGGCCACCGAAGAGGTCGTCGGTGCGGTCGCCGATGCCTCGGCCCGTGATATGCGCCGGGCCATCGCCGCCGCGCGGCGCGCGTTCGACGACACCACCTGGGCATCCGACCGAGCCTTCCGGGCGCGATGTCTCCGGCAGTTGTCCGAGGCTCTGCACACCGAACGCGAGGAACTGCGCGAGGAGCTCATCCGCGAAGCGGGCTGCCCCCGCGCCCTCACCTACGGCCCGCAACTGGACGCACCCCTCGCGGACGCCCTCACCTATCCCGCCGATCTCATCGCAACCTATCCGTGGGAAACGGATCTGGGTGAGGCCTTCGTCGCCCTGACCGGTATGCGGACGGGACGGAAGGTACTGCGTGAGCCGGTCGGCGTGGTGGGCGCCATCGTCCCGTGGAATTTCCCGTTCGAGGTCACCGCCCACAAACTCGGCCAGGCCCTGGCCACCGGCAACACCGTCGTCCTCAAACCGGCACCGGACACCCCCTTCAACGCGACCCGTATCGGGCGCCTCATCGTGGAGCACACCGATATCCCGGCCGGCGTGGTCAATATCGTGACCGCCTCCGATCACCTCGTCGCCGAGGAACTCACCCTCGCCCCGGAGGTCGATCTGATCTCCTTCACCGGATCCACCGCGGTCGGCCGCCGGATCATGGAAAAGGGCGCGGCGACCATGAAGCGGCTCTTCCTCGAACTGGGCGGCAAATCCGCCACCATCGTCTGCGACGACGCGGATTTCGACATCGCCTGCGCGATCGGTATCGCGCCCTGTCTGCACGCCGGCCAGGGCTGTGCCAATCCGACCCGGATGCTGCTGCCCCGCTCACGCTACGAGGAGGGCGTGGCGTTGCTGAAATCCATGTACGAGAGTGTGTCGCCGGGCGATCCCCAGGACCCGGCGACACTCTGCGGCCCGCTCATCTCGGCGAAACAGCGCGATCGCGTCCTCGGCTACATCCGGCAGGGGGTCGCCGAGGGCGCCACCCTGCTCGTCGGCGATACCGAGCCGCCCGCCGGGCGGGACAAGGGTTTCTGGGTGCGGCCCACCTTGTTCACCGATGTCGGCGGTGCGATGACGATCGCCCAGGAGGAGATCTTCGGGCCGGTGCTCGCGGTGATCCCCTACGACGATGACGACGATGCGGTCCGCATCGCCAACGACACCGCCTACGGGCTCGCGGGCAATGTGATGTCCGGTTCCCCGGCCCGCGCGCTCGCACTGGGCCGCCGGTTGCGGGCGGGTTTCATCGGGCTCGACGGCGCCACCGGGTACGGCGCCGACGTGCCGTTCGGCGGTTACAAGGCCAGCGGTATCGGCCGGCAGAACGGGAGTGCCGGTTTCGACCAGTACACCGAGATCAAATCCATCGCCTACCCCGCCACCCAGGAGTGACCGCTATGCAATTGTTCGACGATCTGGAAGATTTCGGGGCCTTCGACGATGTCGTATCCGGCGATATCCGCGACCCGTACACCGAGCTCGCACGCACCCGGCGGGAGCAGCCGGTACAGCGCATCGAGACGTCCACCATGCCCGGCGACGCGGCGCTACCGCTGTTCATCGCCTACCGGCACGACGATATCCGGCAGATCCTGCGGGACAACGAGACCTTCTCGTCGGCGATCATCATCCAGGCGTTCGGTGATGTGCTCGGCCGGCATGTGATGCTCGGGATGGACGAACCCGAACACGGACGGCACCGGGCGCTGGTGTCGAAGGCGTTCAGCCAGAAGGCCCTGGCGAAATGGGAGGACGGGCTGGTCCGCACGGTGGGCAACCGGCTGATCGACCGTTTCGCGGGTGCGGGCAGCGCGGATCTGGTCAAGGAGTTCACCTTTCCCTTCCCGACCCAGATCATCGCCGGGCTGCTCGGCCTGCCCCCCGAGGATTTCCAGCGGTTCCAGAAATGGTCGATCTCGCTGCTGAGCTTCACGATCAACCCGGAGCGGGGGCGGGCGGCATCGGTGGCGCTGGAAGAGTATTTCGCACCCATACTGGCGGCCCGGCGCGCCGAGCCCCGCGACGATCTCATCAGCCGCCTGGCCGTCGCCGAGATCGACGGCGAACGATTGACCGATCCGGAGATCTTCTCCTTTCTCCGGCTACTGCTGCCGGCGGGGGTGGAGACGACCTACCGGTCGCTGGGGAATCTGCTGTTCGGGTTGTTCTCCCATCCCGAACAGTTCGAGGCGGTGCGCG
Source organism: Nocardia sp. NPDC003345 (assembly GCF_053589395.1). Taxonomy (NCBI): domain Bacteria; kingdom Bacillati; phylum Actinomycetota; class Actinomycetes; order Mycobacteriales; family Nocardiaceae; genus Nocardia; species Nocardia sp. NPDC003345. Next base: position 3,500 of record NZ_JBSFRU010000337.1, on the reverse strand, counting down.
CGGACCGGTCCCTGATTCCGCAGGCGATCGAGGAGGCGGTGCGCTGGGAGCCGCCGCTGCTCACCATCACCCGGGTCGCGACGCGGGATACCGAACTCGCCGGTGTGCCGATCCCGGCGGGGTCCTCGGTGATGCCGATGCTCGGCGCGGCGAACCGGGCCGAGGATCGCTACGACGATCCGGACGCCTTCGATATCTTCCGGCCGCCGCAGGCGAACGTCTCCTGGGGTCACGGTGCGCATGTCTGCCTGGGAATGCATCTGGCCCGGCTGGAGATGCGGGTCGCGATCGACCTGCTGCTCGACCGGCTGCCGGAGCTGCGCCCGGATCCGGCCGCCGACGATCCCCATATCCGCGGCCAGGTGTTCCGCTCCCCCACCGCGCTTCCCGTGCTCTTCACCCCCACCGGAAGCACAGTGCGCGGCTGAGCCGGCTTCCGGCAGATCTCAGGAGGAAAGATGCCCGATTTCGAATCGGCCGACTATTTCACCGACCCCGCCCTGATTCCCGACCCCTACCCCTACTTCGACCATCTCCGCGACCGCGCCCCGGTGCTACCCGGCGGACCGGGCGGCGTGGTCACGATCACCGGCTACGCGGAGGCCCTGGCCGCCTACCGGGATACCGCGTTCTCCTCCTGCAACGCGGTGGTGGGGCCGTTCGCGCCACTACCGTTCACACCGGAGGGCGACGACATCACCGAACTGCTCGAACAGCACCGCGCCGGTATCCCGATGGCCGAACACGTGGTCACCATGGATGCCGAACGCCATATCCGCACCAGAGGTCTGCTGAGTACGCTGCTCACGCCGAAACGGCTGAGCGAGAACGAGGATTTCATGTGGAAGCTCGCCGACGAGCAGATCGATACCTTCCTCGGCGCCGGCGGGGTCGAATTCCTCTCCGGTTACGCGAAACCGTTCTCCACGCTCGTCATCGCCGACCTGCTGGGGGTGCCCGCCAGCGACCATCGCGAATTCCGGGCGGCGCTGGGGGATCAGCTCGTCGGCGAACTCGAGGGCGAACTCGCGCATAATCCGCTGGAGTGGCTCGACGACAGATTCCGCGGCTATATCACCGCGCGGCGCGAGCACCCGCGCGCCGATGTCCTCACCGCGCTCGCCCGGGCCCGGTACGCCGACGGTGCCGTTCCGACCGTCGAGGAAGTGGTGAAACTCGCCACCTTCTTGTTCGCGGCCGGTCAGGAGACGACCACCAAACTACTCAGCGCCGCCGTCCGCAACCTCGCCGAGAATCCGGATATCCAGGAGCAGGTGCGCGCGGACCGGCGTCTGGTGCCGGCCTTCCTCGAGGAGACGCTGCGGCTGGAGAGCCCGGTCAAGAGCCACTTCCGGATGGCACGCAGGAGTACCGAGGTCTCGGGCTGCCCGATCGAGGCGGGGACGACGATCATGCTGCTACCGGGCGCGAGCAACCGGGATCCACGCAAGTTCCCGGACCCGCAACGGCTCGACGTGGATCGCCGTAACGCCCGCGAGCACATCGCGTTCGGCCGGGGCGCGCACAGCTGTCCCGGGGCACCGCTGGCTCGCGCCGAGGCGCGGATCTCGATCAACCGGTTACTCGACCGGACGGCCGATCTGCGGATCGACGAGACCCGGCACGGGACGCCGGACGCGCGCCGCTACGACTACGAGCCGACGTTCGTGATGCGGGGGCTCTCGGCGCTACATGTGGAATTCGACCCGGTGCCGTGAAACTTCGGGCGGGAGCCGCGACCGGCCCGGCTCCCGCCCCATCGATGTAGCGCGACCTACACCGTGCCGGCGACGTATTCCGCGATAAGGCGCTCCCCCGCCTGTTCGAGATAGCTGTCCGCCCCGCCGAGGTAGGAACTCCAGCCGAGCAACCGGCGCAGGTACAGATGCGCGTCGTGTTCGCTGGTGTATCCGATACCGCCCAGGACCTGGATCGCCCGGTCACCCACCGACGCAAGGCATCCCGAATACGCCTTGGCGTGCAGCACCGCACCCGACCGCGAACCGGGATCGGCGTGGTCGGCGGCCCACAGCGCGTACAGCGCGCCGCCGTAGGCCAGTTCGACGATTTCGAACATATCGACACACAGATGCTGGACCGCCTGGAACGACCCGATCGGGCGGCCGAATTGGTGCCGCGATTTCGCGTACGCCACCACGAGATCGGTGACGGCGCGCGCCGCGCCCACCGCGTCGGTGGCCCGGGCCGCGAGGACGTCGTCACGCACCGAGTCGAGGTCGCGCCGATCGCCGGTCGCCAGCAGCGCGGCGGGAGCGCCGGCGAGGCCGATATCGAAGGACCGGCGGGTGATGTCCACGGTCGGCCGGGCGCGGACGGTGACCGCGGGGTCGGCGGTCCGCACCGCGTACAAGCCGATGCCGTCCGCGCCCGGCACTGCGGTGCCGTCCGGATCGTCCGCGAACACCAGCAGGACATCGGCGGCGCAGGCGTCCGGCACGGCTTCCAGATCGCCGCGCAGTATCGGCGCCCCCGAGGTATCGGTGCCCACCCGCGGCCGCCGCTGCGCCGGGTCCAGCGGGGCCACCGTACGATCGCCGGATCGCCGACCCGCAGGTTCCCGACCCGGTGCACCGCGGCCACGGGCAGCCCCGTGGATTCGGCTACGGCGGCACAACATTCGCGCAGGAAGCGGGCCGCCTCCGGATGCGCCGAATACTCCAGAGCCGAGACGGCCTGCCCGCCGTCGTGATCGCGGACCACCCCGGTGAAGACCACCACGGCCCCGTGCCGGGGACCACGGACGGCCGCGTCGACGACCAGCGGGTCCAGGGCGGTTTCGCTGATCTCGGCGAGCCGGACCCCGCCGTCCGCGCCGGATTCTGTTGTCCCGGAAGATTTCTCAGGCATGTGCGCTCTCGTTTCCCCATCTCTTACCCGGTGCCGCGCCACTGCTCTCCTCGTGCGCGCCGCCGCCGGCGACCTGCGCGAGCAGATGTTCCAGCAACGGTTCCAGCACCGCGATACCGTCTTTCACCCCGCCGGGCGACCCGGGCAGGTTCACCACCACGGTCCGGCCCGCGAGCCCCGCGATCCCCCGGCTCAGTGCCGCGAGCGGGAATTTCGCCGTCCCGCGCTGCCGGATGGCTTCGGCCACCCCGGGCAGTTCACGATCCAGTACGGCGGCCGTCGCCTCCGGTGTCCGGTCGGTGGGCGAAGCACCGGTACCGCCGGTGGTGACCACGAGGGCGGGCGCGGTCCGCAGGGCGTCGGCGAGGCCGGTGGCGATCTCCGCATCGGCATAGACCAGCGGACCGCGCACGGTGTAACCGAGATCGTTCAGCCAGGACACCAGCCGGGGGCCGGTGGTGTCGATCCGCGTCCCGGCCGCGGCTCCGGTCGAGGCGACCAGTACCGCCGCGGTACCGGGGGTGATCGCCGGAGCAGCCGGTACCGCGGCGGTTCCGGTGACCGACGCCTCGGCCGGCCCGGTGGACGTCCCGGGTGCGTCGGCGGTCTCCGCCACGGGCGTCTCGCCGGCC
>NZ_JBSFRU010000336.1:0-6841 GCF_053589395.1 Nocardia sp. NPDC003345 | reverse complement strand
GGGTCGAGGGCGCTGGTGGCCTCGTCGAGCAGGACCACGGGGGCGTTCTTGAGCAGGGCGCGGGCGATCGTCTCGACCTCCTCGGCAATCGACGAGGAAACCGCCGAATTACCGATATTGGCGTTGATCTTCACCAGGAACTTCTTGCCGATCACGGTCGGCTCCAATTCCGGATGCCGGTGATTGGCCGGGATCACGGCACGTCCCGCGGCGACCTCCGCCCGCACCAGTTCCGGCTCCACCCCCTCCCGTGCGGCGATGAACCGCATCTCCGCGGTGATCTCTCCCGCTCGCGCCCACGCCAGTTGAGTGCGTGGCCCGGGGATATCCGGTTTCTCCCAACCGTCCCGCAACGCGGGCAGCCCGGCCTCCAGATCGATGGTGGCGGCGTCGTCGGTGTACGGGCCCGAGGTGTCGTACACATCGAAATGGTCGCCGGTGGTGAGTCCGATCCGGCGCACCGGAATGCGCAGGCCGTCCACCTCGCGATAGTGCTTGACGCTGCCCTCGATCGGACCCGTGGTCACGGAATCGACAGCTGTGCTCGTCATATCTGCCTCCCTACGCCGGCATTACCCGGTCAGGTTCATACGGTCGACGGCCCTGAACGCCCGGAATGGGCTAGCCGTCCTCTCAGCCCGCTGGTGCGAGCCCCCGTTGCGTGTGAAATTTTCCGCCGCCACCCTACTGGATTTTTGGCGCCGCCTCCGGCGTCGCGGGTCGGGGCCCTATTAACCCCTGGTCTTCACTCCTCCGCTCCTCCGCTTCGCTCCCCCGCTCCGTCGCTCCAGACCAGGGGCGGGCCCCGACCATGGGGTGTTTCCCGTTCGATGAGGGTGGGATGGGTGTTCGGTGCGGACTTCGGGGGTGCGGGCGATAGGGTCTAACGGTGACGCTCTCGCATGGATCGCTGATGACCGTGGGCGAGTTCGAGGAACTCGACGCCGCGGCCCAGCGGATTTCCGAAGGGTTGCGGCTGGAGTACTTGAACGGTCTGCTGGCGGCGAAATCGCGCCCGGACGTCAATCACAGCCGGGTCGTGCAGTGGCTGGCCCGTTTCCTGGTACCCCGCCGATCGGAGCTGTGGCTGTTCGCGGACCGGGGTCTGCGGGCCGGTCGCGGCGGCGGCAGCCGGGTGCGGCCGGACGCGATACTGGCGCCCGCGTCGGCGTTCGCCGGTGAAGGTGAATGGTCGGACCCGCAGCCGGTGTTCATGACGATCGAGATCACGTCACGGGCCCAGCACACCGAACTCCGGGACCGGCTCGACAAACCGTTCCTCTACGCGGCGACGGGGATCCCGCTGTATTTCCTCATCGACCGGGGTGCGGCCGAGGTCAGCGTGTACAGCGAACCCGAGGACGGGCGGTACGCCACCAAGGTCACCGTGCCGTTCGGCACCGATATCGAGATTCCGGAACCGCTCGGCGTCTTCCTGGCCACCGATCCCTTGGCGGACTGGCTGTAAACGACGGCGGGGGCCGGTTCTTCCCGGTTTCCGGTCGCGGCCGGGCCGTGATGAGCGCGTCCGGGTTCAGCTCTGCCCGTCTGTGTCGATATCGAACTCGGCGATCACCGGCGCGTGATCGCTGGCACCCTTGCCCTTGCGTTCCTCCCGGTCCACCCCCGCGTCGGCCACCGTGGCCGACAGTGCCGGCGAGGCGAGCACGAAATCGATTCGCATACCCTCTTTGCGCGGGAAGCGCAGCTGGGTGTAATCCCAATACGTGTAGACGCCCGGCCCGGGGGCGAACGGTCGCATCACATCGGCGAAGCCGGTATCGGTGATCGCGTGGAAGGCCGCGCGCTCGGGCTCGGATACGTGGGTCTTGCCGTCGAAGAACTCTGTCGACCACACATCGTCGTCGGTGGGCGCGATATTCCAGTCCCCCACGAGCGCGATCGGGGCCTGCGGATCCGCGGCCAGCCAGCGGGCGGCGTTATCACGCAACGTGGCCAGCCACTCCAGCTTGTACTCGTAATGCGGGTCGGCCAGCGCCCGGCCGTTGGGGACATACAGGCTCCACACCCGGACCCCGCCGCAGGTCGCCCCCAGCGCCCGCGCTTCCACGGTGGGCGTGCTGATCAGCGTGTCGGCCGCATCGCGGTCGAACCCCGGCTGCCCGGGAAACCCGATCTCCACATCCTCGAGCCCGACCCGGGACGCGATCGCCACCCCGTTCCACTGATTCAGCCCCACATGCGCGACCTCGTACCCGGCTTCGGCGAACCGCTCGAAAGGAAACTGGTCGTCGCGGCATTTGGTCTCCTGCAACGCCAGTACATCGATGTCCTGTCGATCGAGCCAGGCCAGCACCCGGTCCTGCCGAGAACGGATCGAATTGACATTCCAGGTCGCGAGTCGCACACGACCAATCTATCCAGGGCTACCGGCCGGAGAAGACGCGAGGCCATTCGCGCCGAACCCTGCATCGATTTCGAATCGAAACAGGATCAGTGGGGCCCGGGGTATTTTCCGGCGGGGCGGTCCCGGCGGCGTGCGCGGGTGGTACGGACCGTAATGGCGATGTGGTGCAGGGCGGCTTCGAGGGTATGGACGCGGTGCGTGCCGGCGGGCGCGGGCACTCCGGCCCAGCCCGGTCCGGCGAGCAACAGCAGCGTGGCCGCGCGGGTCCGGGCAGGGAGGGGCTCGACCGCGGTGGCCCGGGTCTGCGACCACAGCGCCACCACGGGATCGCGCGGCCGCCCGGCCATCGCCTCGGCCAGCGCGGTCGCGGGAACCGAGGCACCGAGCAGCAGGGCCGCTATCGCGTTCTCGGCCAGGGCGGCGCGCAGGATTTCCAGAGGCAGGACGTGGGTTTCGCCCGCGGTGCAGGCCAGCAGCACCGGGGCGCCGCCACCGCTGTCACGGACCGGCGGCACCGTGCGGTGCAGGGCGGCGGTGACGGCCGCGGAGAACACATGCTCGACCTCGATCAGCCCGTGACCGCGCTCCTGCCGGGCCACCAGATCGGCGAACACCGGCCGGCAGAGCCCGTTCCAGGTGGTCACCACCCCGAGATGCGCGAAATGCGCGCTGACCAGCGCCAGCAGCTCGGGATAGTCGAGACGGCCGGCCGCCGCCAGGACGGGGGAGAGATCCCCGAGCAGCGGTGCCGGTTCGGCGGCCGCCCGGGCGGCCTCGGCCGCGCTCGCCGGGGTAGCGCCGGCCCGCACCAGTTCGACCATCCGGCGCAGCGCCGATACGTCTTCGGCGGTGTACAGACGGTGCTGCCCCGGCCGCCGCCGCGTGGGTCCCAGGCCGTAGCGCTGATTCCAGCTCCGCAGCGTGGCGACCGGGATATCCAGGGACCGGGCGACCGCGCTCACGGTCATCCCGGCTCCCGCGCTGGTCCCGGTCGACATCGGTCCCCTTTCGCCGTACCGGGAAACCGGTCCGGATCGCGTCGAGTCACCCCGTCGTGCGGGCTCAACGCATGGACACGCACCCCTGGAGGGTCTGGAAGTCCCCGGCGAACCCGGGCCCGCCGGTGCAGGTGGGTGCCGAGGTGCCGGTCACGGTCACCGTCGCGCCCGGGCCGGCGATTCCGATGGACAGTCCCGGCCGAACACCCGTGATATCGGCGGTGGCGCCGGGCCCGACCGCGATCGCGGCCGGACCGGAGAGGTATTGCGAGGCCGAGGCGGCATCGCCTCCGTTGGCGGCGATGGCGAGCGAAAGGCTGGTCGGCGCGGCGTCGGCGGCGGCATCGCCGTCGATCCCGTAGGCGGCGGCCGCGCCGCCGGCATCGCTGTCGGCGGCACAGGAAGCGCCGGTGTCACCGGACTGAACGGCAGCCGCGCCCGGAGCGGGACAGGCGGCAGGTGGCGCGGCATTCGCTGCAGGCCCCCCGACCAAGGCCCACAGCGACGCCGCGCCCACGCCCACCAGCAACCCGAGTGAGCGTGCGGCGATGGGATGGAACATGACGGTCTCCTCGTTCTCGATCGCGTTGCCGACGGCTCCTGGGACGGGCGGTCGGCCGAACCTGAAAATGCTTCCGTCTACAAATTCCCAGGCTACTCGCTTAACGATGCAAAAGCGATGCATCAATTCCGTCGGGGGGGGGGGTAAGAAACTCCCCTCACCGGCCTGCTCATCCGCTCCCGGACCGGCAACCTCACGACGGCAACCTCACGCCGACGGCCGACGGCCGGTGACCGGCGGAACAGGTGGCCGCGGACCGGTCGGGCGATGGTCCTCGCCGGGACCTTGCTGGGCACGCGCCTTCCTACGGGATCGACCGCAATAACCTCACCCGAGCCCGACACTGATCGCCCGGCCGGACGACCCGGCCGGGCGTCCTCGAAATCCTTCGGTTCCCCGGCCCGGCGTTCCTGTCCGAGGCCCCGCCAAACGCCGACGCCACCCCCATCGCGCCGGGTTTACCAGGCCATGAAAGGGTTCGGCCCGCGTCTGCGGTCAGCCCTCGAAGCGCATGTCGCGAAGCCGCGAGTCCCGAGTGCTGACAGCAGACGCTGAAGGGGCCGGACCCCCGAGCGGCGAAGCCGCTGCCAACATCACAACCCTCCACCAGGAACGGCGTAGCGGTAGCTGTGGTGGTCGATGAAGCCCAGTTCGCCGAAGAGTTCCAGTGCCTCCACATTGCCGGCTTCGACCTGCACATAGGCGTGGGTCGCGCCGCGATCCCGGCCCCACCGCAAGAGTTCACCGCAGACCAGGGCGGCCAGACCGTGCCTGCGGTGGGCGGCGAGGACCGCCACGCAGGTGAGGCCGACCCAGCGGCGACCGTCGGAGGCGGTGGTGAGGGCGCCGCGGGCGATGGCGATCGGGCCGGGTAGGCCCAAGGAGGCGAAACCCAGCTGACCCTCGTAGACCGCGGACAGGACCTCGGGTAGTGGCACGGTGACGCTGTGACCGGTCGGTTCGTCGCCGCGGTAGCGGTGGATCTCCAGCCAGGCGATATCGGGCTCGGGGGCGATACGCACCATGGACGGGCCCTGCGGCAGGACGAAATTCTCGATATCGATACCCAGTACCCGGGTTTCGCCCCAGCTGTTCCAGCCGTGCGGCACGGTGGCCAGCCGGTCCGGGAGCGCGAGTTGCAGTGGCAGGCCTTTCGCGGCGTACCAGGCGTTCATGCGCTGCAGGGTGTCCGGGCCCATCCGCGCCGGGCCGCTCGAATCACCGATGGGTACCGCCGAATTGGCGCGGCGGGTGTAACCGTGCCCGGCGCGCAGCATCCAGCCGTCCATCCAGGCGTACTCGGTGCCCGGCCAGCCGTAGGCGGCGGCGGTTTCCAGCGCGCGGATCTCGGAAGTGCGGATAGGCCTGGGCGCCAGCGATTTCAACGCGACCACCCGGCCGGCCGGGATCAGCACGGGATGCCCGTCGGCGGCCAGGACGGTCAGCGGATTCGTGGACACCACTTCGCCGATCACATCGGTGAGCGGCGGATCGCTGCCGTCGGGTAGCCGGTAGCGCACGACAACCCGTTCGCCGACCGGGATATCCGCCGCGGCGCTGCCGTTCTCGGGTTCCGGCGGCTCAGTCGTCATGTCCGAAAGGGTCCGGATCGATACCGGGCGTCCAACTCTGCCCGGGGGTGCCCCAGCCGTTGCGTTTGACAGCTTTCTTCGCCGCGCGCGCGTACCGGCCGATCAGTACATCGATATAGAGATGCCCGTCGAGGTGGCCGACCTCGTGTTGCAGCATGCGGGCGAAGAACCCGGTGCCCTCGACCGTTACCGGTTCCCCGTGCTCGTCGGTCCCGGTGACCCGGGCCCAGTCGGCACGGCCGGTGGGAAACTGCTCGCCGGGTACGGACAGGCAGCCCTCGTCGTCGTCATCGGGGTCGGGCATCGTCTCGGGAATCTGCGAAGTCTCCAGCACGGGATTGACCACCGCCCCCCGCCGCCGGGTCACCGTGCCGTCCTCCGCATGGAAGGGGCAGTCGTAGACGAAGACCCGCTTGGACACTCCGACCTGATTGGCGGCCAGGCCCACACCGTTGGCGGCGTCCAGCGTCTCGTACATATCCCCGACCAGTCCGGCCAGCTCGGCAGGCGATTCGGTAACCGGCTGGGTCGGTCGGTGCAGTACGGGATCCCCGACGATCACGATGGGCAGGATTGACATGGATACGAGCTTATTGGTGCCCGCCGCGAGATACGCAGAGGGCCTGCTCCGGGCAACCGTCGGCGCCCGCGCGCGGGGCCGGCCGTGACTCCGCGCAATTCTGGTACATACGTACCGGACACGCCCGGATGCGTGCGGCAGCGGTAACCAGCCCGGCGTGGTTGAATATCGCAAGGCAGTAACACGGTGACGCGATCGGTCTCCACATGTGATCGTGTCCGGTGGTAACTCGGCGAGGAGCAAGATGGACGGCGCAGCAGCGCGGGATCTTTCCGCAATCCAGGCCAGTCCTCCGGCCAATACAGCGAACGAGTTCGAATCGGCCCACGATCCGGACAGCGGCCTGAGCCGCCGCGAACACGAGATCCTGGCCTTCGAACGACAGTGGTGGAAATACGCGGGCGCCAAAGAGGAAGCGATCCGCGAATTGTTCGCGCTGTCACCCACTCGCTACTACCAGGTGCTCAACACCCTCATCGACCGCCCGGAAGCCCTGACGGTCGACCCCATGCTGGTAAAACGACTCCGCCGCCTACGCGCCAGCCGCCAGAAATCCCGCGCAGCCCGGCGGCTCGGATTCGAGATCTGATCGGCGTGGGCAGTGGCTTGACCCGCTGATGTGAGGGGTGGGGGCGCAGGCGGCTAGGTGAGGAGGTGACCTTGCCCGCGGAGGTGGGAAGGTGACCTTGCCCGCCAAGGTTCTGTGTTTATTGGCGCGGCTTCGCCGCGCGGGGTTCGGCC